>JAUZOX010000160.1 GCA_030706265.1 Bacteroidota bacterium
CAATTTCGGGTTTGCATGCAGGTTCGATATCCGATATATATTTGAAGTCGGGACGTTCGGCAAACATCTTCAAAAGCCCTTCTTCGTCGATCACTTCCTTGCGGGCGGTATTGACCAGTACAGCTCCTTTGGGCATTTTAGAAAGCAATTCAAAATTGATCGAATTCTTGGTCTGAGTCGTTGCCGGGATATGAAGCGATACATACTGACAAGTGGTATAAAGTGCTTCGACCGAATCGACAACTTTGATGCCATCGGCTTCAATCGCTTCTTTCTTTACAAACGGATCATAAGCGTAAACCTCCATTCCGAATCCGAAAGCAATTTTGGCTACATAACGCCCTACATTGCCATAGGCATGTATTCCGAGTTTCTTGCCCCTTAATTCTGTACCCGAACTGCCATTGTAATTATTGCGGGCCATCAGTACCATCATTCCAAATACCAGTTCGGCAACTGCATTTGAATTTTGTCCCGGAGTATTCATGGCCACAATATTATTTTGGGTAGCAGCGGCAAGATCGATATTGTCGTAACCGGCACCGGCCCTGACAACTATCTTCAGATTCTTACCGGCGTCCAAAACTTCCTTGTCGGCTATGTCCGAACGGATGATCATTGCGTCTGCACTTGATACCGCGTTTAACAAATCGGCCTTTGAGGTATATTTCTCAAGAAGCGCTAATTCATAACCTGCAGCTGTAATTACTTGACGGATACCGTCAACGGCAATTTTAGCAAAAGGTTTATCGGTTGCTACCAATACTTTTTTCATGAGTAATAATTTGTATTAAATAGGTCTCATGGAACTCGCATGGATGGTTTTCTTTGGCGTTTATGTTTACAAACCATGCTCGTTTCATTTGATATAATATTAACCGTTGATATTTTCAAATGCTTTCATTGCTTCAACCAAAACCTTTACGCTATCCAGCGGCATGGCATTGTATACCGATGCACGGAATCCGCCTACCGAACGATGTCCCTTGATACCTACAACGCCACGAGTCTTTGCAAACTCGATGAAGGCTTCGTCTTTATCCTTGTAATTTTCGTTCATGACAAAGCAAATGTTCATCAGCGAACGGGAATCTTCAGCTGCGGTGCCTACAAACATCTTGCTGCTGTCAATTGCGTCGTACAAAACATTAGCCTTTTCAATGTTTCGGGCTTCAACAGCAGTTACGCCACCGATTCCCTTTAACCATTTTAAGGTCTCCCTTACGGTAAAGATGGGCATGACGGGAGGGGTGTTGAACATGGAACCGTTTTGGGCATGTACCCTGTAATCGAGCATGGAAGGGATGGCACGGTCTACCTTGCCGAGGATGTCGTCACGGACAATCACGAACGTTACGCCGGCAGGGCCTAAATTCTTCTGGGCGCCACCATATATAATACCATATTTTGAAACATCCACTTTCCGGCTTAAGATATCGGACGACATGTCTGCAACCAAAGGTACAGGACTGTCAAGATCTTTACGGATTTCAGTTCCATAAATCGTGTTGTTGGTGGTGATATGGAAATAATCAACATCGGTTGGAATGACAAAATCCTTCGGATAATAAGAGAAATTCTTATCAGATGAAGAAGCAACTATATCAACTTGTCCAAATAACTTAGCTTCTTTTATCGCTTTTTTTGCCCATACGCCAGTCTCGAGATAAGCGGCTTTTTTGTTGAGTAAATTGAAGGGGACCATGCAAAATTGCATACTTGCACCACCACCAAGGAAGAGAACATGGTAACCTTCCGGAATTTCAAGCAACTCTTTTAAGAGTGCCATTGCCTCATCTATAACAGCTTGAAAGTCCTTACTCCTATGAGAAATCTCGAGTAGTGATAACCCTGAACCATTCAGATCAAGAATTGCTTTTGCTGTGTTTTCGATCGCCACCTGCGGTAAAATAGAGGGGCCCGCATTAAAGTTGTGCTTCTTCATAATTGATACATTTAAGTCTTTTACTGGTTCTTAGTTACTTAAAAGAATATAATTCCTTGAACAAAGATATGTATTCCTGTAAATTATTAAAACAGATTTATTCATTTTTTTTCTTGTTTATTGATATTACATGCCAAATCGTTATCTTTGCAACCTCAATTATGGCATCTGAAAGAGTTTTTTTTAATTATCCGGTAAAAAGCTTTGATTTACTGAATCAAATCATTAATTTTGCCGACTTAAAATGAAAGAGTAACCACAATGAAAAAAGACATTCATCCTAAGGATTACAGGCTGGTTGTTTTCAAAGATATGTCAAACGACTATGCTTTTATAACCAGGTCATGTGTTCAGACCAGAGATACTATCGTTTGGGAAGACGGTGTAGAATACCCACTCTACAAGCTTGAAATTTCCCATACATCGCATCCTTTCTATACCGGTAAGGTTAAACTTGTCGACACAGCAGGTCGCATTGATAAGTTTAACAACAAGTACAAAAAACACTTCGCCAGTAGAGCTAAAGCTGAATAATCAGGGTTCTGATATGAAGATTTACAAAAAAGTCCCAATAATCCGGGACTTTTTTAAGTTTTATACGTTATCTTTTTAGCATTAAATCTTGTCAATATGAATTTCATTCTGTTTGATGACGCTCGTCGAAATTATTTTTTGCCCTTGACATTTCTTCGACCCATAGCCGATATCCGAATGGGAATTCTGACCATCCGTGAAAAATGGGAAATGATGCTTGGTGCCAAAACATCAACATTGACCGAAGAATATCTGAATGTAAAGTATCCGCTGATTAAAGAGGATGAGAATATTTTGATTAACGGTGCTGTTTGTCCTACGGCTGACTTAATTGCTCAGATTAAATCGCTAAAACCACTTCAGGCTTTAGTTCACAATGACACCATCGTTGCCATGCACCTGGTTGAAGAACAGGTCGGTAAGCTGGATGAAATCGACCTCTCCAATGCCAATATCCAGGAGATCGAAACAACCGGCGACTTTGTCGAAATCTTTTATTTGTGGGATATCTTCCACCGTAACAGTGAAGCCTTGTTGCAAGACTTCAAGCTGGTGACCAATGGAAGAAAGTCTGCGTCACTGAGCCCCACAAATACGGTAATCGGAAGCAAGGAGAATGTCTTTGTAGAAGAAGGGGCCAATATTGAGTGTGCAATCTTTAATGCCGCCAAAGGTCCTATTTATATCGGACGCAATGTTGAAATCATGGAAGGCGCCTTGATCAGGGGGCCGTTTTCAATTGGCGATAACAGCGTCGTGAGAATGGGGGCTAAAATCTATGGTGCAACCACCATCGGTCCCAAATGCAAAGTGGGCGGCGAACTGAATAATGTTGTGATCATGGGCCGTTCCAACAAAGTTCATGACGGATATCTCGGTAATTCGGTCATTGCCGAATGGTGCAATATTGGGGCCGATACCAACTGCTCAAATATGAAGAACACCTATCACAGTATTCGTGTCTGGAGTTATCCCGAAAAAACATTTATCGATACCGGTCTTACCCTGTGTGGGCTTATCATGGGCGACCACAGCAAATGCGGCATCAACACCATGTTCACCACCGGAACGGTGATCGGCATCAGCACCAATATCTTCGGATCAGGGTTCATGCGAAACTTCATTGCTTCATTTGCCTGGGGAGGTGCATCCGGATTCTCCACCTACGATTTGAAAAGGGCGATAGATGTGGCCCGTGAATCGTATGGCCGTCGGGGAGAGGTATGGACCGAAGCTGATGAATCCATATTTACCCATGTTTTTGAAACAACATTTGATTTCCGTAAAATCTAATCAAATTATTGGTGTTATTAATTATTTGATATATATTTGAAAGGTTCCATAACCTATTGGAACCTTTTTTGTTTGAAATACACGCCCTAATCAATTTAAGCAGTTTTACTAAAAAATAAACTATGAGTGGCTATTTGGAATTTGATAATAAACCCAGCTTTTCGGACGTCATGGAAAATGAAACTGAATTTATTCCATTGATGTCTGCCGAAGACATGGAAACAATGAATGCGGAAACTATCCCTGAGCTATTATCCATTCTCCCGCTTCGAAATACGGTGTTATTCCCGGGCGTTGTTATTCCAATAACTATCGGCAGAGATAAATCCATCCGGTTGATCAAAGAGCAGTTTAAGACAGACCGGACCATTGGTGTTGTGGCACAAATGCACAGCGAGATTGAAGATCCTACTCCGGGTGATTTATTCACCGTCGGAACGGTAGCGCATATCATTAAATTGTTTCAGATGCCCGACGGGAATACCACGGCGATTCTACAGGGTAAGAAACGGTTTAAAATAACCGAGATCGTTCAAAACGATCCTTACTTCAAAGCTAAAGTCGTTCAATATCAGGACAAGAAAATACCCTTAAAGGATAAAAAGTTCAAGGCAATGATCGCCACCCTGAAGGAAATGGCGGTGCAGATCACGACTCAGTCGCCCAGCATCCCTTCCGAAGCGTCATTTGCCATCAATAACATTGACAGTCCTATCTTCCTGATTAATTTTATTGCTTCAAACCTAAATATAAACCTGGAGGAAAAGCAACAACTGCTCGAGATTGTCGATCTCGAGGAACGTGCCAACAAGGTCCTGATTTATCTTACCCGCGAGCTTCAGATCATTGAATTGCGCAATCAAATCCAGACCAAGGTAAAAACCGATATTGACAAGCAGCAACGCGATTATTTCCTCAACCAGCAACTGAAAACCATCCAGGAAGAGTTGGGTGCCAGTCCGCACGAACAGGAGATCAAGGAACTGCAGGACAAGGCAGCCGAAAAGAAATGGACCGCCGAAGTATCAGAGGTATTTAACAAAGAGCTTACAAAACTTCAAAGGATGAACCCGGCCGCCATGGAATATTCCATGCAGTTGAATTATCTGGAAGTCTTGATCGATTTGCCCTGGGGTGAATATACCGCCGATCATTTCGACCTGAAAAATGCACAAAAGATATTGGATCGCGACCACTATGGTCTTGAAAAAGTCAAGGAACGCATCATCGAATATCTGGCCGTATTGAAATTAAAAGGTGACATGAAGTCGCCGATTCTCTGCCTGTTGGGCCCTCCCGGTGTCGGCAAGACCTCTTTGGGTAAGTCGGTTGCCGAAGCGCTCGGTCGAAAATATGTACGCGTTTCACTTGGCGGATTGCGTGATGAGGCTGAGATACGCGGTCATCGCAAAACCTATATCGGGGCCATGCCCGGACGCATCATCCAGAGCCTGCGCAAGGCCGGTTCTTCCAATCCGGTATTTGTTCTCGACGAAATCGATAAGGTTACTGGAGGAAACATCCAGGGTGATCCTTCGGCAGCACTGCTCGAGGTATTGGATCCTGCCCAGAACAACGCCTTTTATGATAATTTCCTTGAGATCGAATACGACCTCTCACGCGTCATGTTCATCGCTACTGCCAACACGCTCAATACCGTACATCCGGCATTGCGCGACCGGATGGAGGTGATCGACATCAGCGGATACCTGCTCGAAGAGAAACTGGAGATCGCAAAGCGTCATCTGGTTCCTAAGCTGCTCAGAGACCATGGCATGAACAGCAAGCAGATCGTGATCGGAAAGCCGATTATGGAAACCGTGATCGAAGAGTACACCCGCGAGTCGGGCGTACGCGCACTCGAACGGCTGATTGCCAAACTGATCCGCAACCGGGCCCGTTATATCGCCGAATCGGAAGTCTATGATAAACGCATCTCAAAAGAAGAACTGGCCAGGATACTGGGCCCTTCCCATTTTCAACCCGAGCGCAGCATCAATCCCGATGTTCCGGGCGTCGTAACCGGTCTTGCATGGACGCAGGCAGGAGGGGAGATCCTTTTCGTCGAAGTGAGTCTGAGCAAGGGCAAGGGAAACCTTACCCTCACCGGCAACCTGGGCGACGTGATGAAGGAATCGGCTGTCATCGCTTTCGAATACCTGAAGGCACATGCGGGGGAACTGAACCTGAACAGCGATGTCTTTGAAAAATGGAATGTGCACGTTCACGTTCCCGAAGGTGCCACTCCTAAGGACGGACCATCGGCAGGCGTGACCTTGTTTACCGCCCTGACTTCCGCCTTCACACAACGCAAAGTCAAACCGCTGCTTGCCATGACCGGTGAAATCACGCTCCGAGGCAAAGTCCTACCGGTTGGAGGTGTCAAGGAAAAAATCCTTGCAGCCAAACGATCGAAGATCAAAGACATCGTGCTTTCAAAAGAAAACAAAGGGGATATCCTGGATATCAAACCCGACTATATCGAAGGGCTCACCTTCCACTATGTCGACGAGATGAGCGACGTCCTGAAGGTGGCATTGTTGGAGGAAAAAGTAAAAAATCCAATCGAAATAGCATACTGATATCAATGTCGTTTAGTTAAGAAAATTTCATAATCGTTTGTAATTCATCGAGTAAATTCGTTTGTGGATTTTATGTCGAGGGACACTGCACCCTGGACGGATAATCTCTCTTGTTTTCTGTACAATTTGGTCAAAGGCTTCGAG
>JAUZOX010000161.1 GCA_030706265.1 Bacteroidota bacterium
AAAAGATCGTCCAGCAATAGATTTAATGGGACCTTGGTTCAAACCTACAGTTTGGGCTTCTTATTGGACCAATTTGAATATACAACTGGCATATTACACCACTGGAATTACAAACCATCTTGATTTAGCTGAACCCTTGTTTTGTTTAATGGAACGTCACCTCGATCAGCTTATCAATAATGTCCCTCCTGAATACAGAAATAATTGTGCCGGACTAGGGAACCCGGTTGGATACGATGATTTAAACGCCCCAATAGGTTTATCGGATAATAATAATAATCCCATGCATCTTATTGCACTGCCATGGTTGATGCAAATGTTCTTTATCCATAATCAAATGTCAATTAATGATGACAGACTTCGCAACACCATTTACCCATTGATGAAGCGTACCTTTAATGTTTATGATCGCATAATGCATCTTGAAGAAGATGGCCGTTATCATATTCCATTAACATATTCCGATGAATATGGTACAGCTCCAGAAACCAGTCTCAATGTTGCCTTGGCTCAATGGGGGTTTAAAACTTTAATTGAATGTGCGAATCGGTTGAAAATTGAAGATCCTCTTTTGCCCCGATGGAAAGAACTGCTTACTAAAATGGCCGATTATAACATTGATAGCACGGGAATAATGATAGGGAAGGAGGTCCCGTTTTCAAAACCACATCGCCATTATAGCCATCTTTTTGGAATATTCCCCTTATATAGTTTGAATATTGAAAATCAATCCGGGAGGATACCTTTGATGAAAAAGTCTATTCAGCATTTTATAAGTTTTGATGGCGATAATTGTATGTTCAAGTTTAATGGGGCTTCATCTCTCTGGGCTGCTATTGGTGACGGCGATGAAGCTTTAAAATGCCTTAACCGCTCTTTGGAAATATTACCCCGTAATGTTCCTACCATTGGTCCCAATACGCTATATAGCGAAAATGGTTGGCCTACATTTGAATCGCCCGTCGCATCGTCTCGTTCAGTACTGGACATGTTGATTCAATCCTGGGGTGGTAAAATCAGAGTATTTCCTGCCTGTCCATCACAATGGAAAGATGTCGGTTTTTATAACTTGCGTGCTGAGGGTGCTTTTTTAGTTAGTGCCCAACGGAAAGAAGGAAAAACGCAATTCATAAGTATTCAAAGCCTGGCAGGCGAACCCTGCAGTATCAAATGTAATTTCACCGAAGATGTTAAATTATGCGCTCCAAAGACAGTCAAGATGCATCAGCACGATGGACTGATCGAACTAAACCTGAAAAAAGGAGAAGTAGCAGTACTTTATACTGGTAAAAAACCCATATCCTTTGAAATTTCTCCCCTTAAGAGGAAGCCCAGGGAAATGAATAATTGGGGGCTTCATTTATTGAAGAAAAATTAGCCTATTTATGCCTAATCTTAATGAAGAAAAATTATGTCAAAGAAATTAGTTTACAGAGTATTATTAATTTTTATCTTTTTTCATTCGTGCATTTCTTTTGGAAACACTTTCAAAGTTGGAAAAGGCTCACTTGATAAGCAATTACAGCGCGCTTTGTCCACTTATGATGTCTCATGGGATTCATTGGGCTTTTATTCGGCTCAATCTATGCCCCTGGGCAATGGTGATATAGCCCTGAATGTATGGACTGAACAAAATGGGGATGTGCTTTTTTATATCAGCAAGTCCGATGCATGGAACGAAGCCGGTAATCTTGTTAAATTGGGACGGGTCCGTGTATCATTAACACCCAATCCGTTTTTTAATGGAGCTCCATTTCAACAGGTTCTTCACCTTAAAGATTCTAAAATAGAAATTTCCGGGGGCGAAGGTCCTCAGAAAACCAAATTAACTATTTGGGTCGATGCTAATCATCCTGTAATTCGCGTACAGGTTTCTTCCCCCACAGCCATAGGGGTGAAGGTTAAGCTAGATCCATGGCGACAGGAGGCTAAAAATGCCCCCGGTGGATTGGTCAGCGCCGATGTTGTGATTCCTTCAACAAAAAATGAGATTGTTTGGTATCATCGAAATGATAAAACGAAAAATCCAAATCTCATGAACCGGACTTTTGGAGCTTTGATAGAAGGCAAAGGCCTTATTAAGGGTGAGGGAAATAGTTTGCAGCCATTGCTGCCCGGAAAGGATTTTAGTTTTTCGATATTCTCATATACTGCAATTACTCAAACCCCCGGTAATTGGATGACCCAATTAAATCGTGTAGTCGAAAAAAACAGTTCGCTCGATTGGAATAAAACATTTGCGGAACACACACAATGGTGGGACAATTTCTGGCAACGCAGTTGGATTTTTATTCAGGGCGACAGTGCAGCTGGAGATGTGACCAGAGGTTATGTCTTACAAAGGTTTAAAACAGCTTGTGTAGGAAGAGGCGCTTTTGCTATGAAATTCAATGGATCTCTTTTCACAATGGATAATCCAACTGAAGGAAAAGGAAAAGATAAAGTGACAGGAAAAGATATCACTGAACCGGTAGATGCTGATTTCAGGGCATGGGGTGGTCAATACTGGTTTCAAAATACACGCCCTATGTATTGGCCCCGACTGGCAGCAGGTGATTTTGACATGATGTTGCCGCTGTTTAAAATGTACCATGATATGCTCACCGCAAACACCGTTCAGGTAATGGAATATTATGGTCACAAGGGGGCTTATTTTGCGGAGACGGCTCCTTTCTATGGTGGCCTTCCAAATATTAAGCCTGATAGTAAAGGGAGTTATACGTTCAGGTATTTCACTCCGATTTTGGAACTAAGTGCCATGATGCTCGACTATTATGCTTATACCGGAGATGAAAAATTTGTCAAACAGACATTGTTACCGATTGCCAGTTCGGGGCTTACATTCTTTGAAGAACATTTTCCTCATGACCAACAGGGAAAGTTGCTTTTATCTCCTGATAATTCCATTGAAATGTATTGGGATGTCTGCAACCCATTACCCGACATTGCAGGCTTACATTACGTATTGGATAGATTACTTGAATTACCGGTTGATCTGGTAGACATGAAAACACGAAACAACTGGCAGAAATTTAAAAAATTACTTCCCGAGATACCAACAGGTTTTAAAAACGGTAAGCGAGTCATTCTTCCTTATGTTGATGCAAATGGTTCGACTGCGCATAATACAGAAAATCCTGAATTGTATGCAATTTATCCGTTTCGGATTTATGGATTAGGTAAGGCTGACTTTCAACTTGCGTTGGAAACCTTCAATGAACGTTTGATAAAACGTACCGGTTGCTGGCATCAGGATGTGATAGATGCACCTATGTTGGGACTTACCGATTTAGCGAAAACTGATGTCACCTTGAATTTGACCCGGCAAGACAAACGACTTCGTTTTCCTGCTTTTTGGGATAGGGGACATGATTATATGCCCGATGAAGATAATGGAGGAAATGGCGAACTGGGTTTACAGAAAATGTTGATGCAATGTGATGGCAGCCGTATCTTGTTATTACCTGCCTGGCCAAAAGAATGGAGTGTCAACTTTAAATTAAATGCTCCTTATAATACAACGGTAGAGGGGATAGTCAAAAATGGTAAAATACTTAAAATAAAAGTCACTCCTGAAAGCCGCAGAAAAGATATTGTTATTTTCAACAATAAAGCGGCAATGTGAAATGATTCATAATTAGTGACTTGATATTTGCAAAAGTTTTTTCAACAATATTTTATTTTAAAGAGAAGATTTATTTTTAATCCATCTCTACATATATCTGCAACATTTCAATACACACAATTGGATAAGATTAACGTAATTCGTATCCTATTAAATGATTGTTTCCGAAGAGTGTTCTAATCTTAAAACAGGATCAACGCTAAAACTCACTTTATTTCTCAATATGACTAAATTGTTATTTAAAATCAGGCTCATCTTATTGGTCTTAGGATTAATTTTTACCATATTACCCTCAAAGGCACAAATTCCCATGGAGATAACCGATTGGTTAAAAAATAACAATTGCACCCTTTCAGCTCGAATCAATCGATATGATAACCAACGGTACAATCTTTTAATCAATCAGACCCAAAAAACGTTTGGTGCAAAAGTTGTCGAAATGTCTTTTCAGGGGTCGAAATGGCAAATAACTTCTAAAGCTTTAAAAGTTCCCGGGAAGGATAATGCGGTTGATTTCGAAATTACTTTTAATTGTCTCGGCGGAACACTTTCCCAAGGTAGTTTGTCCGTCGATCTTGATCTTTCGTCCTGGAGTGAAAAAAATTATGTATTACTCCCGGCTGCTGCCTATAATGGAAATCGTTACCAATGGAGAAAACTGCGTTATTCTCCAAAGCTCTATGAAGTACAAGATATTGGTCCTGATAAACCCATTATTATTACAGATGTTCCTAAGCTTAACGAATCTGGTGGCTTTTCACGCATTCAGGAGCGAAGTGGAAGCATGTCAGTGCCTTCAATTGGGTTTCAGAGTAATACTACACAAAAAGGTCTCTGGTTACTTACTCAGCAAGGTAACACCCTTGGTGACTATGGTATCAACATTGAAGAAACCCGAAAACGAGATAAAGCAACTATTTCAATTACTTCTCCAATTGTTCGGGAACAATATTGTTACATGGTATGTGATGCGCACTACCCATCCTTTGATAAACCCGGAGACTTTAAAGCCGGTGATACTGTCACAATAAAGTTGAGGTTATATGGGTTTAAGGCTCCTACAGTACAACCATTGTTTGATAAGTTTGTACTTATCCGTAAAGATTTTTCACAAGGCAATCTTCTTAAGAATTCGCTGCCTTATTCGGCTTGTATGCAATTGCTTGAAGAAAAGTTCAATAAAGAAAACTTTGTCACAAAATACGGTTACTATTCGGTTGGATTACGTGAGAATTTTTTACAGGACTGGCAAATTGGATGGACCGGAGGAATGATAAGCACTTATCCACTTTTATTTTCTGGTAACGAGCAAACCCGCCAGAACGTAATCCGCAACTTTGATTGGTTATTCCCTAATGGTATCAGTCCATCAGGATTCTTTTGGGATTCGGGAAAGGATGGAACTATTTGGTATGGTGGCGATATTCGCAAACCACAAACTAAAAACTGGCATCTTATACGCAAGAGTGGGGATGCCGTGTTTTATATCGTCAAACAGTTTATGCTCATGGAAAAAATGGGTATCACTGTAAAACCAGGATGGAAAGCCGGTCTTAAAAGAGTCTGTGATGCTTTTGTCAAGCTCTGGAACAACAACAATCAGTTTGGACAGTTTGTCGATTCCAATACCGGTGAAATTATTGTTGGAGGCTCAACCGGCGCTGCAATTGTTCCGGGTGCTTTAGCCCTTGCATCCCAGTACTATAATGATCCGGAATATTTAACGGTTGCGGAAAAGGCAGCTGAATATTTTTATCAAAATTTTGGGTGTAAAGGCATTACCTGTGGTGCACCAGGAGATGCGTTGCAGAATTTCGACTCCGAATCATCTGCAGCGATGGTTGAATCATATATGACGATATACGAGATTAGCGGTAATAAACATTGGTTGGAAATTGCTTCAAAAGCGGCCAACCAGTTTGCCTCCTGGGTAGTAGCTTATAATTATAAGTTTCCTGCGAACTCATTGTTTGGTCGTTCTGATATACATTCTACAGGAGCCGTTTTTGCAAATACACAGAATAAGCATGCAGCTCCAGCCATGTGCACACTATCAGGTTTAGGACTATTGAAACTTTTCAGGGCAACTAATGATACCATTTACCTTAACCTTTTGAAAGATATAGCACACAATATGCCACAATATCTACCCCATCCCCAAAAGCCACTCGGTACTGCAGCCTTTGGGCATATGAGCGAACGGGTCAATATTACGGATTGGGAAGGGCTCGAAAATATTGGGGAGATATTCCCTATGAGCACATGGGTTGAAACATCGATGATGCTGACCACAACAGAACTACCGGGGATTTACATTCAACCCGATAAATCATTGATTGTACCCTTTGATAATATTGATTACAAAATTCTGAAAGACGAAAAAAATACGTTGACCATTACGTTGACCAATACCACACCTGTCGATGCAAATGTTAAAATATTTAGTGAGTTGAGTTCTTTAGCCCAAAAGCCACTTGGCGAGAATGCATTTTATGGAATTCAGGGCGTGATAATTAAAGCGGGAGAATCAAAAATCATCTCATTTAATAAAGGTTAAAAACTACGATTATTAGTATTATTTTTTAAAACCGTGAACTGGAAACGCTGTACTATTCAATAAAAACAGATCAAATTGTTATGAGGAAAAATATTTTCATCTTATCACTATTGCTAATAGTAACCTATTCTGCATTAGCTCAGAAGAATCTTAGTAGTATCAAGGATCCCTTGGAAGTTGTTAAATTACTGGGAGACAAGTTGATTCGCGATACGCCGTTTAAGTACAAACTTATCGTCGCACCGATAAATCAGAAATTCGATAATATTCGATTTATTGATTTCGGACGC
>JAUZOX010000162.1 GCA_030706265.1 Bacteroidota bacterium
GTGGATGGTGTTTGGTACGATGATATCAGCTTCTTAAACCCGGCCGATATTGAATCAATGAGTGTGTTGAAAGACGCTTCGAGCACGGCCATTTATGGTATCCGGGCTGCCAATGGGGTTATCGTGATCACCACCAAAAAGGGAAAGATCAATGCGACAACCGTAAACTATAACGCATATGTGGGATGGCAGCATGTGACCAACCTGGTGAAAATGGCCAATGCTACCGAATACGCTACCCTGATCAATGAAACTTACAACATCAATGGTCAATCGCCTCTTTTATTTCCAAATCCTTCGAGTTATGGAACGGGTACCGATTGGGACCGGCAGATCTTAAGGGATGGGTTTACAACCAGTCATGAGGTTTCCATCAACGGGGGTTCGGAGAAGGTGGCCTATAATTTGTCATTGGGTTATCTGGATCAGGATGGCATTGTCAAAAAGAATAACTACAAGCGTTATACCGTTCGCATGACCAATGATTTTGAACCGATCCGGAACTTAAAGTTTGGTTATGCCATCGGTGGGGCCTTTGGAACCTCCACAGATATTAACGGAGGCATATTCCACCAGATCTTTGGCGCGGCTCCTGTTGTCCCGGTATATTATGCTGACGGTACTTATGGCGATCCGAATGATTTTAACGTCGGAAACGGCAACAACTATAACCCTCAGGTTACGTTGGATTTCTATAATCAGAAGTCACAGCATTATCGTTTTAACGGAAATGTATACGGTGAGATTAAATTCCTGCAGGATTTTACATTCCGGTCAAACTTTGGAGGCGATTTCGCCCAGGACGAGATCAGGAACTACAGCCCGGTTTATGCTGCCACACAGGCTCAAAGAAGCACGATAAGCAGCTTGTCGGTCACCAGGGCAAACAATAAGAACTGGATCATTGAAAATACGCTGACGTATAACAAGCTCATAGATAAACACAATATTACCGTATTGTTGGGACAGACGGCCCAGAGGTACAAATATTATACCATGACCGGGACTGCAACCAATGTGCCCAATACCAGTGAAGGCGACCTCTATTTATCGCTGGGCAACGTAGGAACCCGCAATGTGGTTGACGATGGTGCATTAAGAACAGCCGTATCCTATTTTGGCCGTGTTAATTATTCGTTTAATGACCGTTATCTGGTAAATGCTTCTTTGCGTTACGACGGCGCCTCTCAGTTCTATGGCTCCAACCTATGGGCAACACTTCCGGCCGTTGGTGCAGGATGGGTCATTTCCAGCGAGCCTTTCATGAAGAACCAGCATGTATTTAATAATTTAAAAATCCGGGCCAGCTATGGTGTCATCGGGAATGCAGGAGTGCCATATAATCCGTCCATCCTGCAGGTTTCTCAACCGGCACAGTTTTCAGCCATATTTGGAAATCCACAGGCGCCCTTTACCGGTGCAAGTATTGTAACCATTGTACCGCCTACCATCAAAATGGAACGGGCGGAAGGAACGGATATCGGTTTGGAAGGCAATGTGCTGAAGAGTCATTTGTACTTTGAACTTGATTATTATAACCGGCTGACTAAAGACGCCATCTTCTCGTTGCCAATACTAAATTCATTGGGTACCGGGGTCTCCAATAACACCGGGAGCAGTGGAATAATCGGTAACCAGGCCACTTTCAGAAACAGAGGTTTCGAAGCTTTGGCCACTTACAAGAATATGGAACGAAAAGACTTTACCTATTCTATCAGCGGTAATATCGGATTTAATAAGAACGTCGTTGTTTCCGTAACATCCGGAAGCAACCCGATTTACAGCGGCGGTAACGGCATTGCGAATGGCCAGTTGGCTACACGGACTGTGGTTGGCGAGCCTATCGGCGAGTTTTACGGTTACCAGGTTATAGGGGTTTTCCAGAATGCATCGCAGATTGCTGCCTCAGATCAGCCATCGGCCAAGGTTGGCGACTTTATCTATCAGGATACCAATAAGGACGGGGTGATCGATAGCAGAGACCGTATAAAATTGGGCGATCCCAATCCGAAATGTATTTATGGCCTCAATACGAGCTTCACATATAAAAACTTTGATTTGGCTTTGGACTTCCAGGGCGTTGCAGGCGTGAATGTCTATAATGCGAACATAGCCTTTAGGTATGGCAATGAGAACTACACCCAGGATTTCTATGATCATCGCTGGCATGGTGAAGGCACTTCTAATTCTTACCCCTCAGCAAATGTAGGTTCTACTGCAAATGCGATCCCAAACTCGTTTTATGTTGAAAGTGGTGCCTATTTGAGGATCAGAAATATCCAGTTAGGCTATTCGATTCCCGAAAGCATCCTCTCCAAATGTAAAATAAAGAAACTGAGGATATACGCCAATGCTCAAAACCCATTCAGCTTCTTTAAGTATAAAGGATTCAGTCCTGAAGTTGGAGGTACTCCCACAAATGCCGGTATTGATGCAAATGTTTACCCGCTGTATGCTACCTATAACTTCGGTGTTAACTTAACTTTTTAAATCGGGTAGGATGAAACGAGCATGATTGAAAATCACCAACAACGATTAAAACCTTTCATGCGAGTTCCATAAGATCTATTTATAAAAATTATGAACTTATGAAAAGCACAAAATATTTCAAACAGAAAATATTTGGAGTGGCCCTTGTAACCTTTCTGATAGCGGGACAGAGCTGTAAAAAAAGCTTTCTCAATGTTCCACTCCAAAATCAACAACCTGCCGTAGCGTTTTTCCAAAATGCTGCAGATGCGACCAAGGCTGTTAATGCGATGTATGCGAACTTAAGGGAATGGACCAACATTGCTTTTGCCCCCATTGCGGTGGAAAGCCTGGGATCAGACGATGCGGAGAAAGGCAGTAGTCCGAATGACGCCTCATTCATGAATGACTTTGATAACTTCACGGCAACTGCAGGAGAAGGACAGATACTGGATTTCTGGCATGGACAGTATCAGACGATTAACCTGGCCAATGTGGTCTTGGACAACGTTCCGCAAATCAATATGGATAACAATTTGAAAGCGCGCTACGTGGCTGAAGCGAAGTTCATTCGGGCATATTCCTATTTCAGGTTGGTGAGGGCCTTTGGTGATGTACCATTGCGGTTGACCGTACCTGAAAATTTATCTGAATATAATATTCCACGTTCACCAAAAGCAACGGTGTATAGCGCAATAGAATCAGATCTGACCGATGCGGCTTCCGTGCTTCCACAATCCTATCCGGCCACCGATATCGGCCGTGCCACCAAAGGTGCTGCGCTTGCATTGCATGCCAAGGTAGCCATGTATCAAAAGCATTGGTCGGATGTGGTGACTTATACGAACCAGATTATGCAACTGGGGTATTCCCTATTTCCCAATTTTGAACAACTCTTTCGGTACAACAACAAGAATAACTCCGAGTCTATCTTTGAAGTACAGTGTATGCTCGTACCCGGAAATCCCGATGCATCCAACTCGCAATATTCCCAGGTACAAGGTGTGCGCGGTTCCACAGGCGGAGGTTGGGGATTTGACGTTCCAACCCAGGATCTGGTCAATGAATTTGAAGCCGGTGATCCTCGCTTACAGGGAACGGTGATTTTCAGAGGGACGACTACACCCGAAGGGGATGCCATTCCGGCAATCGGTGACAATCCCAGGTATAACATGAAATCATATGTGCCATTTAGTCAATTTGTTTCCGGATATAACGAAGGCTGCCAGCAAAATAAGATCGTATTGCGGTATGCCGATGTCTTGCTGATGAATGCTGAGGCAAACAATGAACTGGGGCAATCTGCGGCTGCCTTGGCATCGCTTGAACTGGTCAGGGCTCGTGCACGACAGGGCAATAATGCCATTCTTACTAAAGTTACAACAACGGATCAGAATGCATTGCGTACGGCTATCTATCACGAGAGAAGAGTTGAACTGGCAATGGAATTTGATCGTTATTTCGATGTAATCCGGCAGGGACGTGGTTTGGCGGTATTTGGACCCAAGGGTTGGAAAGCCAATAAGAATGAGGTATGGCCAATTCCACAGAACGAAATCGACCTGAGTGCAGGAGTATTAACTCAAAATCCGGGATATTAATTTTTTAAAAAGTCTGACTTATGAAACGAGCATGGTTGAAAATCACAAACACCGATGAACCGAGCATTTATGCGAGCTCTATACGACCAATTAATAAAATAATAACCGTATAAAAATTATCTATGCGAGTTCCATAAGACCTATTTATTAAAATTATTTACTTATGAAAAAAATATTTTATAAAATCTTAATGGCGGCTGCACTCTTGAGTCTTGTCACGGTTTCATGTTTAAAATCTTTTGATCCCTCAAGCTATGCTCCACCGTTAAATATTGGAGGTTATACCAGCGTTAAACAAATCGCGACTTCCAACCTGGTTGGATACTGGGCTTTCAATGGCAGCCTGATCGACAGTGTGTCTAATACGACGGGAACTGCAGTCGGAACCACTTTTACAACCGGATTTGAAAAACAAGGCCTCCAGGGTGCACTCAATAGCTATGTACTGGCAACGCCGTCAGCAGCTATCAAAGGTTTGCAAAGCTTTACCTCGACCCTGTGGATCAACACTCCTCCTCCCTCTAACGGTATCATTGGCTTTTTAACCCTTGCCAACACCGCCGATTTCTGGGGTAATATTGAGATGTTTTTTGAAAATACCAGTAGCAATACCAATGGTAAGGTGAGAATCCATATCACAAAAGGAACATCCGATTATACCTATGCCATAGATAATGTTCAGAATCTGTTTGGCAATTGGGTAAATATCGGGTTTTCCTATGATGCTGCCACGTCCAAATGCAATCTTTATGTCAATGGATCCTCTGTCAGCAGTGGGACGATCAGTGGACTTACAGGTCCATTAAACTTTACAAGTGTGGGTCAGTTGGTCTTTGGGTGTGTTCAGTTCCAGACCAATCCAAGCCAGACCACGGCTACCGGGTCACAACCCTGGGCAAGCTATCTGACCGGACAACTGGATGAAGTCAGAATCTATAATAAGGCGCTGGCGGCTTCTGATATTTCGGCTATTGTAGCACTTTCGGCCAAAGGGAAATAAAATTATTCGGGTGATTTGTAAAAACAGGAAAATTGGATTTACGTAGAGACGCAAAAACTTGCGTCTCTACGTAATAATTGTACACTCATGCCTTCTAAATTAATATACAACCTGTTACTTGTTTTGTTGTTGACAAATGCATGCAAAAAACAAAGTAATCCAACTCCGCCACCGGGTATTCCATCGTCTTTTAGTTTCAATACCTTAAAAGTAAACGGTATATTTAACGGCTTTACATACAATAATATTAATATCAGGCCGGTTATCAAATTTTCATTTTCCGCAGCCATCAATCATGCTTCAACAGTTAACAGTTTCAGTTTTAAAGATGCAGGCGGAACGGTGGTTGCTTACAGCACGGCATTTGAGAATCACGATTCTACGGTGGTAATCTTTCCTTCTCAACCGTTGCAATATTTGACCCGATACAATATTGACGTGACAACAAGTCTAAAATCGGTTTCTAACGGTAGTCTTCAAACGGCAGTGAATGTGCAGCTTACGACAACAATCGACTCGACCAATAAATTTCCGGTGGTGACGGATGATCAGTTACTTGATATCGTTCAAAAGCAAACATTTAAATATTTCTGGGATTTTGGTCATCCGGTGAGCGGTTTGGCCAGGGAGCGTAATTCTTCAGGTGATGTGGTCACGATGGGGGGCTCGGGATTCGGGATCATGGCAATTGTCGTTGCAGTATATCGCCAGTTTATTACCCGTGCCGAAGGTCTTGCCCGTATGCAAAAGATCGTAGGATTTTTAAAAAACACTGCGCAAAAGTTTCATGGCGCTTTTCCTCATTGGATGAACGGGGTTACAGGAGCCGTAGTCCCATTCAATGCCCAGGACGATGGGGCAGACTTGGTGGAGACCTCGTTTTTGATGGAAGGCCTGCTCACAGCTCGTCAATTTTTCAATGGTGCCACTGTTGACGAGATCAATTTAGTAAACGACATCAATATGCTTTGGAATAACGTGGAATGGAGTTGGTTCAGGCAGGGAAACCAAAACGTGCTATACTGGCACTGGAGTCCGGACCATGGTTGGGCTATCAATATGCCCATCCATGGTTGGGATGAAGCCCTCATGCCTTATGTTTTTGGGGCATCTTCAACGACTTTTCCAATACCTAAAATAGTATACAATAATGGATGGGCTGGAAATGGTTCGATGAAAAACGGGAACAGTTATTATAACATCATTCTTCCATTGGGTCCGGTCTTAGGTGGCCCGCTTTTTTTTGAACACTATTCTTTCATGGGGATTAATCCAAAAGGATTGACAGACGCGTATGCCAATTATGAAACTCAAACCAGGGCACATTCGCTGATCAATTACAATTATTGCGTCAGCAATCCCAA
>JAUZOX010000163.1 GCA_030706265.1 Bacteroidota bacterium
GCATTAAGCGACAGTGTATTTAATATTCGAATCCACAGTCAATTGATGGAAAAAAGAATGATTTTTAGAAATGACGAAATCAGGCAACAAATAGAATCCTTGAAGAGCGTTAATCGTGAAGATTTGGCAACTGTTTATAACCATAATCAAATTGTGTGGAAGCAGAGGCTTTTGATGTTTATCGGTATAATTGGTTCCATCATTTTTTCAGTGTTGCTTGTTTTGATCATCAAACATAATCGGACCATTAAAAAGGTGAACAAGCTTTTGAATGAACGAAACTATCAACTGGTAATTCAAAAAGACCAAATTAATGAATCTATTCAGAAGGCTAAACAATCCGAAAAGTTACAATCTGCTTTTCTTGCAAATATGTCGCATGAAATACGAACTCCCATGAATGCCATCATGGGCTTTTCAGAACTGCTCGGCTTGGATGATGTTGAAGAAGAAGAGAGCGAACAATTTATTGATCATATTATCTCCAATTCAGAAATATTGCTGGATATCATGGAAAATATCATTGATATCGCCCGTCTGGATGGAGGCCAAATTGCACTGTCATTTGCCCGTTGCCGGGTTGATGAAATATTGCTGGAATTAAAGGATGCTTTTTCCTTACGGTTGAATACTTACAAAAACCGGGATAAAGTAATTTTAAAGCTTAAACTTCCTTCTGATATTAAAGGGCTTGAATTATATACTGACCGAATGCGTCTAAATCAGATACTATCCAATCTGCTTGATAATGCGCTCAAATTTACTGAATGTGGAAATATTGAGTTTGGTATTGAAGGACAAGGGGAAAATTTATTGCAATTCTATGTGAAAGATACTGGAATTGGAATAGAACCTGAAAATAAAGAAATCATATTCAGTCGTTTCAGACAGGTTGAAGATTCGTTTACACGTAGGTACGGTGGTGTTGGACTCGGCCTTTCCATTACCAAAAGTCTTGTAGATCTTTTGGGTGGAAACATTTGGGTGGAATCTACTCTTAACCAGGGATCGGTATTTCATTTTACCCATCCAATCAATGAAGTCAACCCCAATACGCTTCAATTCAAAAAGAGCAGGAGGATCTTCAGGGATTCTTTAGCGGGTATCCAGACAGCGAGAGCGCATTCGTATTATTTCCGAAAGCCCTGAGCTGGATTTTAATCAACCATTAGGTAAATAAAATAAAAAACTACACAAAAGCTAATAAGGACTAAACTTTACGGATGATTAAGGTATGTTTCAGATTACCAGCAACAGCAAAAGATATTGCATACAAGTTTCATTGGACCATATTATAAAACATATTATTTGCAGATGAAACGAGCATGTTTGAAAACACAAACACCGATAAAAATTATCCATGCGCGTTCCATACGACCTGTTTAATACAAATTATTTAGGTATGAAAGTAATTCTTTGTGCTATCATATTATCTATATCTTCCGCACTTGCTGTCTTTGCAGGTGAGGTTGATTATGTATCTAATAATTCTCTGGTTACCACCTACTATACCAATGCAAAAAATCTTTTAAATTCAAAGCCCACCGAATGCATTTATTGGGCTGATAAGGCTATTGCTGAATCAAAAGCTGAAGGGAACGGGCAGGATCTTTGCCGGAACCTCCTCATCAAAGGGCAGGCATTAGAAAATCTGCACCAATATAAAGAAGCGCTGAAATATATTCATGAAACCAGAAAAGTTGCCGAGAATTATAAATTGTTCGATCTAGAGCTGGAGGCAATTAACAAACTATCCCGGATTTATGCTGAAGAAAGGAATTATCAGGCGGCTGTTTTGTATGCTACCCTACTTCACGATAAAAAGGATAGTATTGCTGTTTCGCATCAACGAGCATTGTCAAAAATGCTTTCCGGAAAAGCAGATCTTCAAAAACGGGAGATCAAAATGAAGCAGTTGATTGCAGATAATATTGCCCTGGATGACCATCTAAGATCGAATCTTAAAATAATTGACAGTCAGGGAAATTGGATCTTTATTATTGTAATTGCTTACACCTTGGTTTTTCTGCTTTTTATCATCATCAAGCGGCAGAATAAAATTATTCTTAAGAAAAATCAATTGTTGACGCAAAAGATGCAAACTCTTGAATCCGGAAAATTGGAATTGGATCATAATCTTTACAAAGCTGAAGAGTCCGAAAGGCTTAAGACTGCTTTTCTTGCAAATATCTCCCATGAAATCAGAACGCCATTGAATGCCATTGTTAGCTTTTCCGGTTTCCTTCGACAAAAAGAAAAACCTGTCAGTGAACGTAGAAAATATATCGAGGTCATACACAACTACAGTGAATCGCTTCTTGCGTTGATCAATGAAATTTTCGAAGTGGCTCGAATCGAATCGGGTGAAATTAAACAAGTCCCCGAAATGATAAATGTGAATGAGTTTCTACAGAAAATTCAGACACAATTTTATATGGCTAACAAAAAGAGTTCCGATAAAGAAATCAACCTGATCCTCAATATACAACACCATGATCAGATTTGTTATATCAATACGTATCCTGAACGATTAAGAAGTGTAATGTTTCATTTGATTGAGAATGCACTCAGATATTCTGAAAACACGACGGTCGAATTAGGATACATCCAAAAGGAATCATTTATCGAATTTTATGTCAAAGATGACGGCAAAGGTCTACCCCCTGAAGATACTTCTAAAACATTTGCCCGTTTTAAAAAAGTTGATGTTTTTCCCAAACCCGGTTTCGGTACTTTAGGTTTAGGATTGACAATCTCTAAAAATTTCATTGAATCGATGGGTGGAAATATCTGGATTAAAACAAATAACAACACTGGTTCGACCTTTTTCTTTACCCTTCCCATTCAATATGATATGAATGAATGATTTTTTTACTCCAAACGCAAGCTGGTTAAGAAAAAAATACTAATTTTACACTCTCAAAAGGAGCGGGGTGTGGCGCAGTTGGCTAGCGTACTTGCATGGGGTGCAAGTGGTCGTCAGTTCGAGTCTGACCACTCCGACAAAATGTTAAACAAGCACTTACAATTTATTTTGTGAGTGCTTGTTTTATTTCGGTTGAGTCTTAGCTGACTCTTTTTGGATCATTCGGAAAAATAAGGGGGTATTGAGTATAGATGTTTTTTAACAGTAAAGGGAAAAAATAACATTCCGATTTTTCAGGCTGACCCTTAAAATTGGTTCAAAGTTCTTATATAACGGTACGACGTTTGCCAAGTGATAGGGAGAAGGGGTTTATTTGAAATGACTTACAGGAAAATTATACCCCACAGGAAACATGAATCTACCCTTATCCTACGCAGCAGGTAACCGGAATAATTGAAAAAAAATTGATACATCGTTGAAAGATGCTTTATAGATACTCTAAAGGTATCCATAAAGTATCCATAAAGTATCCATAAAGTATCCATAAAGTATCCATAAAGTATCCTTTAAATCTAAATTTTACTCCTTTTTTATCATCTATTTCGGATACGGTTTTAACTTCCTTTTTTTCACCTTCATGATTGCATCAGCGTTGCAACAATTGAGGCAGAAACACATACACAGGGCAGCACAAAAAATATGCCAGTCAGAAAAGAAGTCGCCGCATGCCGCAAAGAAACGGTAAAAGCATCTGTATGTCAGATTGTCAGCCACTCAGGGCAAGTGCATAATTCAAACAGATTCAAGTACTTTGGTTCCAGAAGCGCTGATGCTCCTATAGAATTTTCCCATATTGGATCCGGGCTTCTTTTGAATGGCCTGAAAACGGGGGTTTCTTTTTCTTTTGATTAAAACATTGATGCAAAATCTAAATCCACAACTTTTCCGACTAATCCCTCTTTTTAACATATTATATCTACGACTGCAAATAGATTTTTCTTAGCTTTCTGTTCATCTTGGATACCATCGGCCAATCCAAAATGAACGCTTGAGTCGCAACCAACAATAAATTGGAAGAACCGTTCATTTCATCTTTATTGAACCGGATTAATTCATATAACGGCATTGGTAAGGGGAATCTTTGCCGGCTTAATTTTTACAATACTTTACGAGGTCTTTCATTGCAATTACCTCATCATGATTCATAGACATGAGTTTGAGGTATTTTTCCAAAAGCTCGGGGGCCGTGGTATAATTTTCATGATCGGGATCGGGAACCTCGTGAATGGTGAAAATGAGAATCTGTCCGGGTCTCAATTCTTGTAATGCCCTGGAGCTCTTTTCATCTAATTTATCGGTCATGGTATAACTCGGAATGAGCAGTCTGTCGTCTGTTTCCGGATTAAAATAGCGACTTCCGCCAACACGGGCAAACACATATCCCATTTCCTTTAAGACAATCCGGGCCGCAGAATCAGAACGGTTGCCCGGATAAGCAAACGAAACCGGTTTAGAAATCCCATATGCTTTACACTTGTCCTCGATATATTTGATTTCATTGACTAATTCTGTTTTGGTGAGATTCCCCACTCCTTTGTGATGGCCCGTGTGGTTGCCAATTTCAAATCCCATCTTATCTAACGCTTGTATCTGATTCCACGTCATATTCTTACTTGCTGCTACTTCCGGTTTGCGAGGATAGTCACATACAAAAAAGGTTGCCGTAAATCCGTATTTCTTAAGCAAAGGGGCTACATTGTAATAATGCGTCACCGATCCGTCATCAAATGTCAAAACTACAATGGGCTTTTTTGCCCCAAATTTCCTGATGTACTCATGGGCAAACCGTTTCCCCATCTCGCGTTGCCCTTCTGAATTGAAGTGCAGGGAGTCGCCTCTGTGGTGAAGGTCTGAGGTCGATATGACCGATGTGAAGCGATCGGAAGCGGCATAGATCCTGTTTTGCTCGTTTATCTGGCTGAACAAAGCCGGTGTCTTGGAAAAGCTGCCCAGATCTCCAAGCAAAACAGGCAGCGAATCATTTCCAACAGTGCTTCTGAACATCTTAAACAACGTACTCAAATCATTTTGCCTTTGCCGGATGCCTTCCGGGTTAGCATCAGATTCACCCTGATGCCACAAAATGGCCTTTATAGTTCCATATTGCTTTCCAATCTCCACGTTATATTTGAAATTTGAAAACAGAGGAATACCCCTGTGTGTCGAATTGGTAATCCACTGGTTAATCGAACTGCCGCCCACTGCCGTTTGAAGTACAAGTATGGATACATCATCCGGGATATCGTTAAGCATTTCTTTTCCGAATGCTAACCCGCACCCGAGTCCTTGCATTTTGGGCTCATTAAAATTCAAGGGCTCCCTGGCAGCGACTATTTCTCCTTTTTTGTTGATACTCAAAACGCGGGGTGTTGAGACCGTATCCTGGGCCTCCACCTTGCCTCTTCCTGACATGTTGGACTGGCCGGCCAGAATAAAAACCCATACCTTTTGGGGATCCAACTTGTGTCCGGAAAAATTGTTCTGCGCGGAGCTGTATGACATGACCGCAAAAAAACTCACAATAAACAGAAAGTACTTCATAATTCTTATTTTAACAAACATGTCAGGGAATCCATTATTTCCTTTTTTCAGACCATCAATTGGTCTTTCAAATGCATGCTTCAAAATTAATAAATGATTGATGATGTGAAAGTGTGTAACCAGAAAATAACAATGTAGGGAAATCGGTAATTCAATATTCAGGTTTTTTCGTAAAGCAGCAATTGTAAAATTCTAGAATTATTTAAGTATATACTTTTTTCTAGTGAAATTTCAAATAAGTGTATACCAATTTCAATTAGGGACAAGGAGGGAAACTAAACGATGCGGATGACTTTTCAGGTTGTCTAAACTTGAGAGATCACATGCTAATATAAAACGTTTTTAGTATTTTTCAACGGAAGGAGAAGAAAGATTATTGATGACTTCAAGATATCGTACAATGAGTCAGATAATAATAGGAGTATGCCTGATTTATGGTAAATACTGAATAATCTGGAATACTATGGAGGGCAATATGAGAGCAAGAGACACAAGCTATTGATGCCAGAACTGGCTATGTTTTGGGAAAATGGCATTATCCCCTTCCTCATTTGCAAAATTTCTCAATCCCCATCATTTTATTTTTCAAAAGAAGTCATTCGAACTCAATGTGAGTTTGAGCAGCCAATTAAATTATTAGAAACCCATAAATTCCCATTTTTGTCATTTCCCGGCAGATCATGGATCTTTATGGAAATTTTATTTAAACATAGATGATTTTTTGCTTAATCTTTATGAATTCGGTTGCATATTTGTATTGAAGAAACAGGAAGCTATGAAAACAGTGATGTTAATGCTTGTATATAAATTACTAAAAAATGTTTACGCATTTCTTGAGTTCATTTAAAGAATCGAAAATGTTTTATTCATAAAAACCATGTTTGATTTATTTTTTTATGTGGAGTTTATAGCAGCTGTCATTCTTCTCTTTGGATTAGGATGGTTGAC
>JAUZOX010000164.1 GCA_030706265.1 Bacteroidota bacterium
GGAACTCGCATGGAAAATTTTCATTGTTGTTCGTGAACTTTAATCATGTTCGTTTCATACGTAAAGAATTTGTGTTAAAATGGTCATTACGAACCCGATGAAAGGTCTTACCGGAAATTGTGTCTTCGAATATGGTGGGGTTTATTGTTTCTTTTTATGAAGGAGATCCTTGATCGAGACGTAGATCGCTATTGCCACGCCACCAAGGGAAAATATGATGGTAAACAGCGGCAGGGTGCCGATCCACTTATCCAGATGATAACCGCCGAACGTGAAGATGACTATGATGGCACCCATTTGAAATGCCATGTTCGAATATCGGGCATAATCATTAAGCCGTTGCTTGTTGTTCTTGGATGACATCTTCAGGAAGATCGATAATTTCACTGATGTTCTGTGGCCCATTCATATTACATGCTCCTGAAAACCGTGCCCCCGGTTCAATTGCAAGCTTGTTGCTGACGACATCTCCGATGACTTCGGCAGTAGCCTGTAATGAAAGTAGTTCCGAAACAATAACATTTCCTTTGACTTTTCCTTCAATATCAGCGTTTTGAGAAATTATATTTCCTTCGACGCGACCCGTCGGACCAAGGATCATCTTTCCAAGACAGCTGATGTCACCTTTCAGGACTCCATCTATACGGATGTTGCCACCGGAGTAAACATTTCCGGTAATATAGGTGTCAGCCTGTACAAGATTTGCTGACGGGGTTTCGCTGATTGTAAGCTTAGCCATTCGTAAATAAATTATTTGATTAGGTGCTTAACAAAAATAACTTGATTTAATTTAAGGACAATGGGAAAAATCAACAATGTCCTCATTTATTAAGAAATATTCTGAAATGCTTGATTTAACGCTTATATTTTAAATGAAAAAATTTGAGATAGGAGTCGGGATTTCGATTGTTTTTAAGCGCAGTCAGATTTTCATCCGAAATGATAAACTGGTAGGAGGAAACCCCTTTTAAAATTGACTGGATATAGGTTTCGGTTATAACGGCATCGTAAAAAGGCAGTGCCTTAGCACCGTTAGGAAAACCGGAGACGGTGAACAGGGTCATATTGGCAAAGACGGCCGTATTTATTGTTAAGCCGCTTGACCGATATTGTCTGAGTAATAAATCACCCATTCTGGCTTTTAAGGCAATAATATTTAGTTTTGACGAATCGGCCAGAATGGCATAGCTGTGGGGCTGTTCCATCATAAAGCGATAAATGTCTTCCTGTAGATATGATTTTTCCATAAACATATCAGCTGGTAACTCATCCATGCTGCGGATCACATTTAGCGCTTGGGCTGAAACCGGATCATTTGCATATTTTACCGCAATTTTTTGGAGAGCCAAACGAGCAGTGTCCCTTCCGGCGGTTTTGATTAATGACAATGCCAATGTGAATTCAAATCTTGGTCTGAGTGGATCCTCCAGGGGTAGGTTTTTTAAGGCTTCTTTGCTATAGATGTTTACGAGTTGAAACTGACTTTTTTTAATTGCATCCAGCGTTTCATCATATAGCTTTAAGGCCTTATCCTTGTTTTGAGCTAGTGTCGTAAAATAAGCAGGATCCGAAACAATATGGGCGTATTGACTTTCAGGATATTTTTCAATCAATAAATCGCTGTACCTTTTGGCCTTTGTCAAATCATTCTGATCGGTGAAAATGCGATAAAGCAGATAGTAGGGTACTGCCCCATTGGGTTGATCGGGAAACCGGGTTATCATTTGCTCGAGCGCTGCGGCTGCTTTAAGGTTGTCGCTTAACCCCTCACGATAAAGCAATCCTGTGCTATAAAGTGCATTGCAAATCAGGCTGTCGGAAGCTTTCAGCTTTTCTTTAGTCAGCGGAAGGTTTTTTAAATAGGTTTCGGGCTTATGTGGGTCCGTACTTTCGATCGAAACATTTTCAGCTGCCGACTTAGCACCCTTGGTGGTGTCCTTTGGAACAGGCTTTGAAAATTCGGCTACGATCCGTTTATTGCTCAGGCGCCAGTTGTCTTCGAGTGCTCTTCTTCCCCAACGTTTTACAAATTCTGTGTACCCATAACTCAGTGCTGACGGATTGTAGAAATACCACTCACCACTAATCCCCTGGGTAATCCGGTTATTAACGTTATACCCGAGGGCGGTGTTAGCTTTTGCTTTGGCTTCGGCTTCGCGGGCCAGATCCTCATTTTTAAGAACGTTTTCAATCAGGTTGTTGATGAATTCCTTGCGCGTTGATTCGGGCATACGGGCAATCCGTTGGAGGCTATCCTGGACGGCAACAATCTGAATTTCTTTGGCAAGTTTGGTAAGCGTAACAGCTCGCTGAGATGCTTTAGCGAATTCAGGATGATCTTCAGGAAGAAACTGTACGGCGGTATCGTAATAAATCTGCGACTTCACATACATTTGCCGTTCAAAATAGAGCTCACCTAACCTCAGGGCGGCAAATGCTTTCTGCGAACGGTTGTTCCCTGCCGTGGAGACTGATAATTTGAAACGGGAAACGGCCAGTGAGTCATTTTTGTCTTTTAGCGAGAGACTTCCAAGGGCATAATAGAGTTGGCTCGCATATTCTTTGTTCTTTTCCTCTCGGAGCATCTTTTGTAACGATTTCTCCAGCGACTTGGTGTTGCCCTTAGTTGGGTCAAATGATTCGGCAAGGTTTATCCGGGCCTGGAATGCCATTTCAAAGGAGGGGTTGCTTTTGAGCACTTTTTCGAATGACTGTGTCGCCAGTGCAAAGTTGTCTTCCCTGAGATAATATTGGCCCAGAATAAACAGAATCCTGGATCTTTGGCTTTTCTTTTTGTATGATTTTAACGCATCATTTAAATACTTGATGGCGAGACCTTCATTTTGATCTTTTTGAAAAAGCCATGCATAGGTCAAAGGAATCTCTTGGATCACGGTGAGGGGGACTTTTTCGCGTGAAGTTAAGTTTTGTAATTGTGCAAGATAAGAGGCGGCCCGTTCATATTCTTCGTCTTTGATGCACGTCTTTGCCTGCCACAACATCGATTCGTAGTATGTGGGTTCACCCTTGAAGTGGGCCATGACATAATCAAAGTTGCGGTGCGCATTGCCCCAGTCTTGTTTGATATACGAAGCCTTTCCTATCAGGAGATAGCAATCGTCCATCCAGCGGTTATATTCTTTGTAGTTATAGATTAAAGAATGCCGTGAAATAGCTTTATTCGCTTTTTCGATGGCCCGGTTCATCAAACTGTTAACCGATTGGATATTTTGTTGATTGCCCGTCAGATAAACCGGCAATATCTGGTTGTAATCATCTTTGATATTTGTATTTAACTGGGCTTCTCCTTCTTTATACGCCTCCTCTCCATTCCAATAGATATTGTAATGGGTCAGCAGATTATGATAGGTGCGATTTACCAATGAATTCTTTTGTGAAGAGCAACCAAAACACCCTACCAGTACAAGAATCGTAAGTAAGCGCCTGAATGGATAGCCTATTGTCACAATTTTCAAAGTTTTACATTATTGGATTTCGTATTCTTTAATTTTACGGTATAAAGTTCGCTCGGAAATGCCAAGTTCGAGGGCAGCTTGTTTGCGTTTTCCTTTGTTTTTATCCAATGCCCGTTTAATCAAATCAATTTCTCGTTTTTGCAATGAGAAATTTTCTTCAATCACTTCGGATGGGTGAAATGTTATTTCGCTATGCGGGATAGCCGGAGTGTTTATTGCCGTATCTTCTTCAGCTTCCACATCTTCATGAAACACCTGCCCATATTCGGGATAAAGGTGGCTCATGACATGTGAAGTATCCGGTTTAATTGAGGGTGCAGGCATGTTGGTATGCTGCATGATATCTACGATCAGTTTTTTGAGCTCATTAATGTCCCTTTTCATATCAAAGAGAATCTTATAGAGCAATTCACGTTCGGACAGTTCGGGAACAACCGGTTCTTTATTATAAAGAATAGGCAGGTCGCGGGGTTGACTATGGGGCAGGTACCTGGAAAGAATGGGGGCCGTTATGATCCTGTTTTCTTCAATAATAGAGATTTGTTCGGTGATATTCTTCAATTGCCTGATATTCCCTTGCCAACGATAATTGATCAATAACTTCCGGGCTTCATCGTCGAGTTCGATTGAAGGCATCCGATATTTTTCTGCAAAGTCTGCGGCAAACTTTCTGAAGAGAAGCGGAATGTCATCTTTCCGGTCCCGTAATGCGGGTACCTGGATGGGCACCGTATTTAATCTGTAGTATAGATCCTGCCTGAACTTTCCCTGTTCGATTGCAGTCGGGATATCGACATTTGAAGCGGCTACAACGCGGACATTGGTCTTGACCACTTTTGAAGACCCGACACGGATAAATTCCCCGCTTTCAAGTACACGCAATAAACGGACCTGTGTAGCCAGCGGCAATTCGGCAACTTCATCCAGGAAAATAGTACCTCCGTTGGCGACTTCAAAATATCCTTTACGGGCTTCGTGAGCCCCGGTAAAGGAGCCTTTTTCGTGTCCAAATAACTCGGAATCGATTGTTCCTTCAGGAATTGCACCACAATTGACAGCTATATAGGAGCCATGTTTGCGTGAGCTTAGTTGATGGATGATCTGAGGGAAATTTTCTTTTCCCACACCACTTTCACCGGTAATCAAGACTGATATGTCGGTCGGTGCTACCTGGCGGGCAATGTCAATAGCCCTGTCGAGAGCAGCAGAGTTTCCTATGATACCAAATCGTTGCTTAATAGCTTGAATATCCATGTATGATGGTGCTTTCTGTAAAAATTATTTGATTTGATTATTTTCTGATAACGGCTCCAAGTTCTTTCTCAAAACCCATCATCAGACGGTTCATGAACGCGTCAATTTCTTTTTCGGCCAGTGTCTTCTCTTCATCCTGAAGGATAAAGCTGACGGCATATGATTTCTTGCCTTTTTCAATCTTGTCGCCTTCATACACGTCAAACAAATTGACTCTTCTTAAAATCTTTTTCCCATATTGATTGGCTACACGCTGAATATCGGCAAAAGATACTTCCTTATTGATTACCAGGGCCAGATCGCGTCGTACTTCCGGGTATTTTGAAATGTCCCTGAAGGTTATGCTGTTGTTGCCACAAATCCGGATTATGTCATCCCAATTCAATACTGCATAATAAACGGGGAATCTTAAGTCAAATTGTTTGTTTAAAGAGTTGGACAATATCCCGAACTCCGCAACTTTTTTACGATGAATGCTCAGCTGCAGGCCTTGTGGAATGCTGTTCCCGGATAAGGATTCGGTTGTGATATCTTTTTCTTTGATGTCTAACCGAACCAAAATACTGTAAACGATCTTTTTAAGATCGAAGAAATCAAGGTTGGAATCGTCATTTTTCCAGCTTTCTTCCTCTCTTCGACCGGTAAGAAATAGCGCAAGCTGTTTCTGTTCAATGTATTTTTTGGTAACGTCCTGATCATTTAATTTTTCAGGAATAAACCTGTACACATTGCCAAATTCAAAAAATCGAAGGTCGTTTGCTTTTCGATTGTAATTATATGCGATGCTTTCCAGCCCGCCATACAGCAGTGTTTGACGCATTACTTCCAGATCGCGGCTGAGTGGATTTAAAACCCTGACACAGTTTTCAGGAACAAATTCCGTATTGTTTTCATAATATTCGGTTTTGGTCAGGGAATTTGTCATGATCTCATTGAAACCATTCGATACCAGAAAGTCGGCAACAATATTCCTTATCTTTTCTATATCCGGTTTCGGACGAAATGATAGGGTCGAGTTTACCCGGTCACCTATTTCGACATGGTTGTATCCATAGATGCGAAGAATTTCTTCAATTACATCCGCTTCACGGTCAACATCTGCCTTGAAAGGAGGAACAGATAGCAGCATTCCTTCGTTTGATTGGTTTAAGATGGAAATTTCCAGTGATTCCAATATGGATTGAATGGTGGCTGGATCAATAGCTTTTCCTATTAATTTATTTACGCTATTAAAATTGATTTCTATTTCCTTGTTCTTAATAGGAGCAGGATAGATATCCACGATATCGGATGAGATCGTACCGCCTGCAACCTCCTTGATCAGAAGCGCTGCACGTTTAAGTGCATAGATGGTGATATTGGGGTCAGTGCCTCTTTCGTAACGGAATGAAGCATCTGTCTTCAGACCGTGTGCCTTGGAGGTTTTGCGGATATGGGTGGGGTCAAAATAGGCACTTTCAAGAAAAAGGTTGACCGTATCAGCCGTTACGCCTGATTTGATACCTCCGAACACACCTCCGATGCACATCCCTTCTTCACTATTGCAAATCATCAGGTCTTCAGATCCCAGGTCACGTGTTACACCGTCGAGTGTTATGAACTTGGTTCCCTGTTTCAGCTTCTTTACGATTACCTGATGACCTGTAATCTGGTCAGCATCAAAA
>JAUZOX010000165.1 GCA_030706265.1 Bacteroidota bacterium
ATTTCAGGTTTTCTATGTTCACGGCAAATCATTTTTTGAAAACACAAAGATCGGAAAAAGATGGCTAAGGCGATAAAGAGGGGGAATTATTTAGACTGGCGGTTGGCGGTTGGCGGTTAGCTATTGGCTGTTAGCTATTGGCTATTGGCGGTTGGCTATTGGCTAAACGTTTATCCTTACTGGTTTGTGCGTTGTAAGTCATTGCGGGCTTGACCCGCAATCTCCTTTCCCGCATTTCTTAAAAAAGTCCATCATCGCATATTTGGTCCAAGTTACGGCTGTCGCCTAAACTCGAACCAAATATGCTTACGCCTGGACTTGGACCGGGATAGTACTTTCGCCATCAGTGAGATTGCGGGTCAAGCCCGCAATGACGAACAAGCAATTTTAGTCCGGGTGTCCAGCGCGCAATGACGAACAAGCCATATTTAGTCCAAGTTACGGCTGTCGCCTAAACTTGAACCAAATATGCTTACGACTAAACTTGAACCAAATATGCTTATGCCTAAACCTGGACCAGGAATGGCTAAATTGCCAACAGCCAACAGCCAAAAGCCAAAAGCCAACCGCCAATAGCCAATAGCTAATAGCCAACAGCCAACAGCCAAAAGCCAATAGCCAACAGCTAACCGCTAACTGCCAACCGCCAAGGCCGGCTTATCTTTTTGCTGCAAAGAAATCTTTCATCAGCCGGCTGCATTCCTCTTCCAGCACGCCGAAAGTCAATGTGGTCCTGGGGTGAAACAGCGAAACACCCGTCGTGGAACAGCCTCTCTTTTCATCTGCAGTGCCGTAGACAACCCTTTTCATCTGGGTCCAGAAGATGGCACCGGCACACATCACACAGGGTTCGACGGTGACATACAGGCTGCATTCATTCAGATATTTGCTTCCCAGAAAATTTGAGGCTGCCGTGATGGCCTGCATCTCGGCATGGGCGGTCATGTCGTTGAGCATCTCGGTCAGATTATGCGCTCTGGCGATGATCCGATCCTGGCAGACCACCACGGCTCCGATGGGTATTTCGCCATCCTGGAAAGCAATTTTGGCTTCCTTGATCGCTTCGCGCATGAAATATTGGTCATTTAAAATATGTTGGTTCATCCGATGTCGTTTTATTAAAATGGGGTAATCAGACCGGCAAACAAAGGAAAGAAATTTTTACTGTATATGGTTGAGGCTTTTTAAATATTTACTAATATTGCTCTCCGTTAACCAGAACCAAAAAGATAGAAAAAATTTAATACATGAGCCTAAAAATCAGGAGGTTCTTAATTTTTGCAGTCATTGTAAGCTCTATAGTTTTTACGGCGTTTATCAATGTAAATAGCAAAAATAATAGTTCGTCTGCGCAAAAGAGTGAAGCGACGGCTTCAAAAAGTGCCCCAGTAGAGAAATTTAAACCGGGTGAAATGATCATGGAACATATTCTGGATTCCCATGAATGGCACATCACCCAATTTGGAGACTATCCCGTTATTGTTCCTCTTCCGGTTATCCTGTATGACCAGGGAAAATTTGTTTGTTTTATGTCAAGCAAATTTGAACATGGACATGCAAGTTACCTGGGATATAAGATAGAAGAAGCCGCCGGGCCCAACAACGGAAAGATAGTGAAGGTGCTGCCTGATGGTAAGACTACGGATGCCACTGCTTCGCTTCCTGTTGACTTCAGCATCACCAAGACGGTTTGTGCAATGTTTGTCAGCCTGATTATTCTTTGCTGGATATTTCTTTCTGTGGCAAAGGCTTATCGCAGACGTCCCAATCAGGCACCCAAAGGATTGCAAAGTCTGATGGAGCCGATCATCCTTTTTGTCCGTGACGATATTGCGATTCCTTCTATCGGTGAAGAACGCTATGCCCGGTTCATGCCTTTCCTGTTATCGATATTTTTCTTTATCCTTACCAATAATTTAATGGGGGTCATTCCTATTTTCCCGGGAGGCGCCAATGTGACGGGTAACATTGCGGTTACCATGACGCTGGCCGTGTTTACCTTTATCATTACGACCTTCAGTACGGATAAAAACTATTGGAGGCACCTGGTTGACATGCCGGGTGTTCCCATCTGGCTGAAGTTGCCCGTTCCCCTGATGCCCTTCGTGGAGATCTTTGGGGTGTTCATCAAGCCGGTTGTCCTGATGATTCGTCTCTTTGCCAACATCACCGGAGGCCACATCGTCATTCTTGGGTTTGTCTGTCTGATCTTTATTTTCGGTGAAAAGAATGTCTGGCTTACCTCGGTAGTGGGTCCGTTCTCCTTTGCCTTTATGCTTTTTGTTTACCTGTTGGAGCTGTTGGTTGCGTTTCTGCAGGCATATGTTTTCACGCTGCTTTCGGCCCTTTATTTTGGAATGGCCAAGGTAGGAGATCATCACTAAAATTGAAACTATTTTAAAACAAATATATATGTCAATGTTATCAGTAATGTTACAAGCTGCCATGGATTTAGCTCCATTTGCTAAACTGGGTGCAGGAATAGGTGCCGGCCTCGCTGCAATCGGTGGTGGTATCGGTATCGGTGGTATCGGTCGTGGTGCTATGGAAGCCATTGCTCGTCAACCGGAAGCAATCGGAGAAATCCGTTCTAACATGATCCTTGCTGCAGCACTTGTTGAAGGAGTTGCCTTCTTCGCAATTGTGGTAAGTTTGTTAGCCATCTTTATGTAAAGAACAGAACCTGTTGCAACGGTTGGTTGCAACAGGTTCTAAAATGAAAACCAGGAATACAAAAAATAGAATATACCTATGGGACTCATAACACCTAATCCGGGTTTACTTTTTTGGACCGTTCTTGCTTTTTCCTCAGTGATGTGGATTCTGTGGAAATTTGCATACCGGCCAATCCTTTCGGCACTCAAGGAACGGGAAGATTTCATTGCACATGCACTCAATGCAGCCGATGAAGCCCGCGCCCAGATGTCACAACTGCAAAGCGAAAACGAGAAACTCCTTGCCGTAGCAAGGGAAGAAAGGGATCAGATCCTTCGTCAAGCCAGGGAGATGCGTGACACGGTCATAGAAGAAGCCCGAAAGAAGGCTACTGAGGAAGCTAACCGAATTGTTGAAAATGCCCGAATGCTGATCCAGAACGAACGAAAGGCCGCCGTCAGTGAAGTAAAAGAACAGATTGGCCGCTTATCGATTGAAATAGCAGAGAAAGTGCTTCAGGAAGAACTGAAGGACAAGGAAAAGCAAAATTCAATGATTGACAAGCAACTCGAAAACATCCGGTTCAATTAATTGACCAGAAAACGGAATAATGGAAGATTCAAGAATTCATAAGCGTTATGCCTTGGCACTTTATCAGCTGGCCGGAGAGTTAAATCAACTCGACCGTGTCTATGATGATATGCGACTTATTGCCCAGACTTGTCTGGACAGCAAAGAGCTGATGCGCCTACTTGCCAGCCCGGTAATCAGGGATACCAAAAAAGGAAAGATTTTGGCTGAGATTTTTGGTGGCAAGATCAACGAATTATCGCAAAGGTTCATTGACCAGGTGGTGATGCAAAACCGCGAGGTTAGTTTACCTTCAATTGCGCTCGAATTTACGCAATTGGTCAAGGATTTCAAAGGCATAAAAACTGCAATAGTCACATCTGCCCAGCCGCTGGATGCAGAAACACGGGCTAAGATCATCGCTAAGCTCAAAAAGCAGACCGGCAGTGAGGTTGAACTGGTTGAAAAAACCGACCCCGAGATACTGGGCGGTTTTACCCTTTCTCTCGAAGGCCAACTCTTTGATGCATCGGTGAAAAATACGATGCACAGGCTGCGTAAAGAATTTAATGAAAAAACAAATAAAAGCGAAATTTAAACTCTTTCAGATATGGCAGGAATTAAACCCGCCGAAGTATCGGCCATCCTTCGTCAGCAACTGGCTGGTGTAAAGACTGAAGCCGAATTACAAGAAGTAGGTAGTGTTTTAAGCGTGGGTGATGGAATCGCCCGTGTTTATGGGTTGACCAATGCCGAGTCAGGTGAATTGGTCGAATTTACAGCAAATGGCATCATGGGCATCGTGCTCAACCTTGAGGTTGACAATGTCGGTGTCGTTCTTTTAGGGGAAGCGCTCAAGATCAAGGAAGGCGATACCGTTAAAAGAACGGGCCGTATTGCCTGCATTCAGGCTGGAGAAGGACTCGTTGGCCGTGTTATCAATACACTGGGTGAGCCGATCGATGGCAAGGGCCCGATAGAAGGTAAAACATATGAGATGCCCATCGAACGTGTGGCTCCCGGTGTCATCTTCCGTCAACCTGTTCTCGAGGCGCTGCAAACCGGGATCAAGGCTATTGACGCCATGATTCCTATCGGTCGCGGACAACGTGAGTTGATCATCGGTGACCGTCAGACCGGCAAGACCGCGATCGCGATTGATACCATTATCAATCAAAAAGAATTTTACGAAAAAGGAGAACCCGTTTACTGTATCTATGTTGCCATTGGTCAGAAAGGTTCAACCGTTGCCAATATCCTGAAGACGCTGGAAGATCATGGCGCTATGGCATATACGACGATTGTAATGGCTACGGCTTCTGATCCTGCTGCCATGCAGTTTTATGCTCCCTTTACCGGGGCTGCAATAGGTGAGTTCTTCCGCGATTCGGGCCGTCCTGCTTTGGTGATCTACGATGACCTTTCCAAACAGGCTGTCGCCTATCGTGAAGTGTCTTTGTTGCTCCGTCGTCCCCCCGGACGTGAAGCTTACCCGGGTGACGTATTCTATCTGCACTCACGTCTTCTGGAACGTGCTGCCAAGATCATCGGTGAGGACAGCATCGTGAAGAATATGAACGACCTTCCGCCTTCACTGAAGGAGATCGTGAAGGGTGGCGGATCATTGACAGCACTCCCGATCATCGAAACACAGGCAGGTGACGTTTCTGCATATATCCCGACCAACGTAATCTCCATTACCGACGGACAGATATTCCTTGAAACGGGCCTCTTCAACTCGGGTATCCGTCCTGCCATTAACGTGGGTATCTCGGTATCGCGTGTAGGGGGTAATGCCCAGATCAAGTCAATGAAGAAAGTTGCCGGTACCCTGAAGCTTGATCAGGCACAATACCGAGACCTGGAGGCCTTCTCCAAGTTCGGTTCAGACCTCGATGCCAGTACAAAGATGGTACTTGCCAAGGGTGCCCGTAATGTCGAGATCCTGAAACAGCCTCAATATTCACCTATGCCGGTTGAAAAGCAGGTCGCCATTATCTTCTGCGGAACCAAGGGCTTATTGCAGAACATTCCGACGAACAAGGTTGCCGACTTCCAGGAAGCATTTCTGCATCACCTTGAACTGAACAACAAGGATCTTTTGACTTCACTGCGCCAGGGTAAGTACACGGATGAAATCGCCGGTACTCTGGAAAAAATAGCAAAGGAAATCGCACAGGGTTTTGAGAAATAAACCGGAAAGCGTTCATATCAAAGAATAACTCAATCGATTGGATTAAGACCGGTGCCCCCGGTTTTAATCCGGTCCAATATAAATAAGAATTATGGCCGGACTTAAAGAGGTTCGTATTCGTATTGCTTCTGTCACTTCGACGCAACAGATTACCAGCGCCATGAAAATGGTGGCTGCTTCCAAATTGCGCAAGGCACAGAATAATATACTTGCTCTTCGTCCTTATGCTTCGAAGCTGAAAGGAATCATTCAGAATCTGAGCAGCAACGGGTCGATGCCTGATAGTGTCTATACACGGGAAGAAGCAGCTGATAAGGTTCTTCTGATCGTTATCACTTCGAACAGGGGGATGTGCGGAGCCTTTAATTCAAGCGTGAATAAGGCGACTCTCGAACATATTCAAAATAACTTCAGTGATCAATATCAACGGGGTAATCTTCATCTTGTCACGATCGGTAAAAAAGGAACCGATTTCTTTAGCCGCCGTAATTTTAAGGTAGAAGCCAGCTTCAACGATATTTTTGATAAACTGGATTATCAAAACGTTTCGGAGATTGCTAATCAAGTCATGGGTTGGTTTAAGGATAAGACTTACAATCGGGTCGACATTGTCTACAATCAGTTTAAAAATGCAGCTACGCAGGTACTGGCCATAGAACAGATGCTACCGGTAGTTCCTGAAAAGGTTGAAGCCAGGAAGACCGAATTCCGTAACGACTACATTTTCGAACCCGCGGAAGAGGAGCTTTTAACGTCCGTGATACCACAATCTTTAAGAATTCAGCTTTACAAGGCGTTGCTCGATTCATACGCATCCGAATTCGGAGCGCGGATGACAGCCATGCACAAGGCTACCGAAAATGCCGGTGAGTTGTTGAAAGATCTCAGGATCCGTTATAACAATGCACGTCAGGCCGCCATCACCAAGGAACTCATCGAGATCGTCAGTGGTGCGGAGGTATTAAAGAAATAAG
>JAUZOX010000166.1 GCA_030706265.1 Bacteroidota bacterium
AATCCGGACCGTACTTGAGAAAAATTTATTTTGCTTTTGTGCAATAAGAAAAAGGAGTTGACCTGAAATCGTGAGGAGTATACCAAGCATATATATACTCCAGTGAAAATCGGGAGACCAGTGAAAGCGACCGGAATCGAGTCCGGCTACAATATACATAGCAATTGTAACCAGGAATGATAATCCTAAAATCAATTTATCCCATTTTTTGGCGCCTTCTCCTGGTTTTGAGCGTTCATTCATTAAGTCGGAATCTACACGAAGGGCAGTGTAATTCATTATGAACATGAAAAGGCCAATAAGAACGTAAACCAAACCTTGCCAATAAATGAAACGGCCGGCACTAACAAAAATGACTGCAAAAAACAGGAATGTGCCAAATGCTTGTTTTATAAAAAGAGTTGCTTTCATACGTAAATAATTTGATTAAATAAGTCGTATGGAACTCGCATGCAAGATTTTCATTCTTGTTTGTGATCTTCAATCATGCTCGTTTCATTCTGAAATAATTTGTTTAAATCGTTAGACTGGAACTCGTATGAATGCTCGGCATATCGATGATTGTATTTTCAAAAATACTCATTGTTTCATTTCTGTGCTTTCAAATCGTCATACGATTATTTTCCGCATCTATCGAGACGCGCAAATACGCCCAGGGGTAATTTTTTTGCATATTTGTCCGGAATATATAATTCACCTATCTCAAGATTTCCTGAAGTGCCAAAGTGGCTTTTTACCAGGTTTTCGGCTATCAGGGCAGAGAAACCGATAGAATATAAATTGAGAATCAGAAAGCTTTTTTCAGGCATTAACAACTGACTGCAAAGCCTCATCATTTCATTGATCGAGTCTTCGAGCACCCATTTCTCACCGTCGGGTCCACGTCCATAAGCTGGCGGATCCAGAATGATCCCGTGATAAGTGTTGCCCCGTCTTACTTCACGCTGTACGAACTTAAGGGCGTCTTCAAACATCCAGCGAATCCCGCTCATACCGGAGGCTTCCATATTTTCTCTCGCCCAGGTTAAAACAGGTTTGACCGAATCAACATGTATCACATCGGCCCCGGCGGCAATAGCAGCCAGAGAGGCTCCTCCGGTGTATGCAAACAGGTTTAGAATTCGCTGCTTTTCAACCTGTGCGGGACGATCTTTCTCTATTTTGTCACCTTGTTCGGTGTTTTGAGTTTTCCCCGATGCATTAATCTGGTAATGACTTTTGATCTGATCGTAAATATAGTCCCAGTTTTCGCTTTGCTCAGGAAAAACACCTACATGCTTGAAGCCGGTGAGGCCAAGGCGCATTTTGAGACGCATCTCCTTATAGCGGTACTCAATAAACCACTGCTCGGGCATCCCTTTCTTTAGAAACCATTTTCCCTTTTCGGGATCATTCTTTTCTTTCCGGAAAAAGGCATGGCTCAGCTTTTCCCATTCACCGGATGACAATGATTTGCTCCAAACAGCCTGGGGCTCGGGACGAGTCAGTATATAATTGCCAAACCGTTCCAATTTCTCAAATTCTCCCGAATCAATGAGTTCGTAATCTGTCCAGTTTGAGGGATGTAAAAGCTTCATGTGAGTATATTAATAGATGATTTTCATTACGCAGTTCTTACAGTCAAATTCCAGCCTGTATCGTTTATTGTTGCTAACCAGGTAAAAAGGCTCTTTATATGCCGGACCTGAAGTTGATCTGGGCATCTTTGAACACATGCCAAAAGTATATTTTAAACAGTGGTGGGTAATCATGACTTGTTTGTCTTTATAGTCAGACCGCACTTCAAGCCCGGGATCCATTGTCTTTACGCCATGCCGTTGATAAAACTGAGCAGCCAGTTTGTTCACGACATTACCCTGAAAAGTGAGATGTGATGTTGGGTATGCTGCAGTAAGTGCCTCTTCGGTATGCCGGTTATTGAATGCGGTAATGCCATCATCCTGCTGTTGCTTCAAATAATGTTCGCTTCTAAGTGTTGTTAACGCATTGATAACATCCCTGCGAAGTTCGTTGAGCTTTCCGATTGGAATAAATGGAATGATCTTTACATCGATCTCAACCTCTTTGGCAAAATAAATTGTTTGACCAAGCTTGGAAAGTTGCTCTTTTAAGGTATGTAATGCCCTTTCTCCATCACGGGCTTCCTGAAAATCGTTTTCAATATACTGTGATGCCGTGATATTATTCTCATCGCTGCATTCCAGAAGATACGCCGAATGGGTTTCGGTGAATTTAAATGTCACACCAAGTAAGCGTCGACCATCTTCAGTTTCGAGTATCCTGTTAAAGGCATGGTCATAATTGCGGTAGATATCCATTCCACTTTTCAATTCTTTTGCCATGACAGAAGGAAATACTTTATTGCCCTCGGCCTTGTTAACCTTTATGCCATGCAGTTCCCCTTTTTCGTCAAAGAAACAGAGGCCGTCGTTATTGTTGATCTGTTCTATGGGAATGACCGTAAAGAAGTAGTTACAGATATCCTTTACCTTGCCGATTAATTTGCCGGTTGATTTGGGGCTGTTAAAAGACTCAATATTGGCATGACGACCCTGTATAAAATAGTCGGTGTATCCCCGGTTGAATGTTTTTTCAAGATCAGGTTCAAAATGAAGATATTCTTTGCCCTGTGATGATTTTGAAAAACCTTCTCTCCGGGCAATTGCCTCATCTATTTTCCTGCGATAATAAGCCGTCACATTTCTGACATAGGAGACGTCTTTCAATCGCCCCTCAATCTTAAAGGAAGTAATACCTGCATCGATAAGATCAGGTAACGACGTTGAAAGATTAAGGTCTTTCAGGGAAAGCAGGTGCTTATTCCGGACAATCATTTCTCCGGAGGCATCCTCCAGGTCATAAGGCAAGCGGCACGGTTGGGCACATTCTCCACGATTGGCACTACGGCCTGTCATGGTATGACTTAAATAACACTGACCACTGTGACTGACACATAAAGATCCTTGAACAAAAGATTCCAGTTCAATCGAAGTCTTAGCGCGAATCTGTTCTATCTGTGCAAGCGATAACTCTCGACCCAGTATTACTCTGCTGAAACCGGCTTTTTCAAGAAAAAGAATTTTTTCCGGGTCAAGATTATTGGTTTGTGTACTGGCATGCAGGGGAATAGGAGGCAGATCGGTTTCCATCAATGCCATATCCTGAATAATCAATGCGTCAATTCCCACATTGTACAGATCCTGAATGATTTTGACCGCTTCTTCCAGCTCCCTGTCAAAAAGCAAGGTATTCAGTGCCACATATACCTTTGCATAATATTGGTGCGCATACCGGCAGAGTTTTTCAATCTCGCCGATAGAATTAGTGGCGGCTGCACGTGCTCCAAAGCGGGATGCTCCGATATACACGGCATCAGCTCCACTGTCTATTGCGACCTTACCCTGGTTGAAGTCTTTTGCCGGGGCTAACAATTCCAACTGCTTAGAAACGTGGCTGAAGTTTCCTTTTGAATATGTGTTTCTGGTATCCTGCACTTTGTAAAAAATCAGTATGCAAAGGTACTTTAAAAGTCTATATAAGTATAAGATGTGTTTTCGGAAGCATCGGCAATCGGGTTGCATTACCTTATTTCCTTAAATATTATCAATCAATGTATGGCCTTAAAAAGTTATCTTTGTAATTCTGAACGAAATGAATCAAGCCTTATGACAGAAAAAATCACGAGTCTTCAAAATTCACGTATTAAGCAGATTGTCCTTCTTCAACAAAAGTCAAAAGAACGGATTAAACAAAATCTGATTGTCATTGAAGGTTGCCGGGAGATAAGGTGGGCGGTTGAAGCCGGTTTTAAAGTCAGGGCTGTGTTTTATTGTCCGGAATTGCTGAATGATGAGAGCCGGGAAGTATTGGAGTTGATTAAAGCGGATAGTCCGACAGAAGTCAGCCGGGACGTATTTGCAAAAATAGCTTATCGTGAGGGATCGGATGGACTGGTTGTACTGGCTACACCCAAACTCATGAATCTTGATAGCCTGGTACTTTCTGAGAAACCCCTTATCATTGTGCTCGAAGCAGTGGAGAAGCCCGGTAATCTTGGGGCTATTTTGAGAATGGCTGATGCTGCCATGGTGGATGCAATTCTGATTTGTGACCCACTTACCGATATTTACAATCCAAATGTAATCCGTTCAAGTATCGGATGTGTGTTTACCAAGCAAGTCGTTACTTGTTCCACCGAAGAAGCGATTGCATGGCTAAGAGCCATGAAGATACGCTCATTTGCCGCAGCATTGACCGCGAAAAAGTTTTATCATAATGTGGATTTGACGGTGCCTTCGGCAATCGTTATGGGGACCGAAGCGGATGGACTCACTGAGAAATGGTTGAATGCTGTAGACCAGGGCATTATCATTCCGATGTTGGGAAAACACGATTCACTCAATGTGGCAATGGCTACCGCAATCATTACCTATGAAGCCCTTCGTCAAAGGGGATTTTATCATCCAGAGCTTTAAAAATTTAATTATAGAAGATCCAGGATATGCCGAATTTGAATGCAGCGTCATTTTGTGGATACCCCGGAACAAAATAGTACCTGTATTTCAGGTATCCTGCATTAAAATGCTGGTATTTCAAAAAGAACCGGGTGTGCTTTATTTTTAGATTAGCAAAGACATCGAAGTAAGGATAATCTCCGATTGTTGTATTATCCTGAAGCCTGTACATGCTCAACGCCGGATTGTATTCATTCCCTTTAAAGGCTGAAGTGTAGAGCATCTCAATTCCACTTTCGGCCTGAAGTGCACTTTTGAACATGTTAAGACGGTAAGACAGCATGGAATTGATTACCAGTTGCGGAAGCCGGATATAATTTGTCCCTGCAATATTTTGCCCGGTTACCGTGTTCCGGAATGTCAGTCCCGCCAGATGAAGGCTGTAGTCGGCTGATAATTGTAAGATATTGGCGGTTTGATCGCTTTGACGTGCGATACTTGCCGTGTCGAGATAAACAAAGTCGCTGATGTTGTAAAAGTTAACAGCCGCTTTTAACCCAAAAACATTCAAACTGGCACTGATACCGGAAGTTTTGGTTTTTACAAGTGAATTGTTCCAGTTGAATTTATCAATGTTCGACTGATAATAGTGGTAAAAATAGCCCGGTTCAATTTGGGTTCTAAATACCTCTCCCACGAAATCAATTTGCCTTCCGGGTGACTTGCCGAAATGGGTACGAATACCTCCTGAATAATTCTGATCTCCACCGTTATAACCTCCGGTTGTCAAGATGACCTTTCCAAAAACATCGATGTTGGCACCGGCATTAAGCGTAAATTCTCCAAATGGTGAGGCCTGATTAAAAGAGTAGTTCTGACCGTGAACTGTGGCTTCATCAAGTTCGTATTTGATACCGGCTTTGACGGTTAAGACCTGAAGAATGCTATCGCGTTGATTTGTCCAGTAAAAGGTGTTGTTTATTTTTGTGTATCTAATCGAATCATTTGTTCTGAGCGTATCTTTTACCTTCGAATTGTAAAAATTATTGTTGGGCGTATTGTCAACATACCGTTCGTCTCTCACATCGTATTGAAATATATGACCGATGCTTCCGGCATTAAAGGTGTTGACAATCATATCCCAGAACGAATTTCCCTTGCGGGTTTGTTTCATTTTCCCCAGATAGAATGAATGATGCAGATATGCCCCCGTTTGGTGTATTATATTGTTGGCATCCGTCAGATTAACTGCCAGCAGGACCCTGTTTTGTTCCCTGTTTTGTTCAAAATAGGATATGTCTTGAAGTCCACCACTTTCGTTCACTTTGAGTAGATTCGTCGTGAAGCTGGATAGTGCCTTATAGCGGACATCTGGTCTTGAATAATGGAGATTAACACTAACTGCGTATTCATCCGTTTGCTGCCTGTCATAGTTTCCAATTGAATTCGTGATCCGGTAGTCAACGCCAATATAAAGCCCTTTTGCTATTGATTGGCCGTGTGTGACATCGAAGATTTGTTCTTTGCTTTTGCCCGATACATAATAAAGGACCGTGAAAGGCCTTTTGGGAACATAATACGCGATGTTTTCAGGATAATATAAGTAAGGGTCAAAAGCATGTCTTCCAAAATCAAATCCGGTTTGTTGTGTGGGCTTAAAAATCAATGGATATGAAGCCTCTCCTGTATTTCCCTGCGAAGCCATAGGGTTTCCAGGTTGAAAATTAGGATGATAATGTTGAAGATCGGTGATAAGCGTATCTATGGGATGATAAGTAGTCGTGTTTAAAGAATCAACCTTGTCAAAAAAATAAACAACCTTCAGGGAATCTTTATCTATCGTTTTTTGTGGTTTGGGCTTTAAGGCTTGATCGCCCAATTGTGTGACCTGTGCCGAAGCCAGAGACGAAAACAAAAGAGAA
>JAUZOX010000167.1 GCA_030706265.1 Bacteroidota bacterium
CAGGGCAAGTTGAATGGCTGCGGTTCCAACCCCGCTTGCTCCGGCATGAATGAGAATGGTCTCACGTGCCTGCAGATGTGAAAGCCAGACAAGAGATTGATAGGCCGTAAGAAATACCTCTGGTATTGCAGCTGCATTTACTAAATTCAGGGTATCAGGGACAGCCATAACCATGTCTTCGTGCATAATTACATATTGGGCATAACCGCCTCCTGATAGCAACCCCATTACCCTGTCTCCCGCTTTCCATTTCAGGCACCCCGTTCCCACTGAGTCAATTACTCCGGAGACCTCAAGTCCCAGCAAAGGACTTGCCCCCGGGGGTGGCGGATATTTACCCCGCCGTTGTAATGTATCGGCACGATTTACTCCTGCTGCAACTACTTTTATGCGTACCTGTTTAACACCCGGTACCGGTAAAGGCACCTCCCCTAAATGCATAACTTCAGGATCTCCGGGTGTTTCAAAAACAATAGCCTGCATTAAATTATCTTTCATGATTTTTAATAAATTTTATAATACCTAAATCCACTGGAATATCTTATAATCTGACTTCTTTTGACTAAACAGTGACTTTAATAAATAAATACATACAACATATTCCTAAATCGGTTGTTTTGAAAAGGAACGGCATTTCATCGGTAAATAATTTTATTAAATCGGTCAGATGGAACTCGCATGCCAGATTTTCATCGGTGTTTGTGAACCTCTATAATGCTCGTTTCATACTCAAATAATTTATATTAAATAAGTCGTATGGAACTCGCATGCCAGATTTTCATTGGTGTTTGTGTTTTCAAACATGCTCGTTTCATGTGCCCATTCCAATTCAGCCTTTAAAGATAAAGTTGTATCAGTTAAATCCATAATTTTGCAAAAAAAATTCAAAGAATAATTTTTCACGAATGAAATTGATTTTGCTGATAAGTGGAGGCGCCTTGGGTACTTTTCTGAGGTATAATGTGGTAGAATATGGCACCCGGTTCAACAGTGGCAATTTTCCACTCGGAACATTGATGGTAAATTTAATTGGAAGCTTCTTAATTGGATTATCGTGGGGGCTGATGGGAAAGGAGAATATCAAACCCGAAACAAAAGCATTTCTCTTTGTAGGTTTATTTGGAGGTTTTACAACGTTCTCCTCCTTTGCGCTTGAAAATTTTCATTTAATGAGAGGTGGGGATTTCCGCACGGCGTTAACATACCTCACAATCAGCAATGTAGGAGGTATATTGTTGGTTTTTGCCGGTTATATTTTTTCGCAGACGTTGTTGAATTTTTTCCGCAGATAAAAATAATTCGAGGTGCATACCATTGAACCATTTTATAATTGGAGGCACCTTTATATCGCCTCTGAAGATGAGCGTTCACCTTTTTATGAGCGCACTTACAGTGAATTTGAATTTACAAACCAAATATATAATTACCTCATTCATCCTCAATGGGATCAGTTTGGATCCGACACACTCTATTGCAAAATATTGTATGTCAATTACGACGAACATTTTTGCGTCATTGAAATGCTGGGTGAATGGAATGACTGTTTGTACAATGACATCATGTTTTTCAAGAGAAATGTCATAGAACCGCTTGAAGACGAAGAAATTAATAAGTTCATACTCATTGGTGAAAATGTATTGGTCTTCCACTCATCTGACGATGCCTACTATGAAGAATGGTTTGATGACATCGAAGAGGGCTGGATTGTCTTTATCAACTTCCGGAATCAAGTGATTCAGGATTTTAAAGATGCCAGGCTCGATTATTATATTGCAATGGGAGATCCCTTCACGGAAGTCACCTGGCGCCGTTACTCCCCTTCGCATTTGTACAAAAAAATCAATGATTGGTTTGCAAAACGCTTGCCGGAATAACTCATTTCGCAATTTAAAAACTGATATGAAGAGGCATTACAACATAACAGTCAGAGGTCGGGTGCAAGGTGTCGGGTTCCGTTATAACGCCCGCCGCCAGGCCATGACACTTGGACTCGATGGCTTTGTAAAAAACATGCCGGATGGGAGCGTATATATGGAAGTAGAAGGAAATCAAGTTGATTTGGATGAGTTTGTCTACTGGTGCCATACCGGCCCTTCCTATTCAAGGGTACTCGACGTTATAGTCAGCATCAGCAATTTAGAAGGTTTCACTGGTTTCAACGCTTATTGATTTAACTTCCGCGCCCGTGTGATTTCTCTTTTCCCCGGAGGACCCGGAAGATTTTCTATCACAAAACCGGCCGCCTTTAAAGCACGTTTCACCCGGCCTTTTGCACAATAAGTCACCAAAATCCCATCATTTGCCAAAACCCTGAAACATTTATTAAACACCTCCTGCCCCCAGAGATCCGGTTGGGCTTCGGGAGAAAATGCATCAAAATAAATTAAATCAAAATCATCATTTAGCAGACTGGCTTCCATAAAACCAACTTGTAGTTTTCTGAAATTAAAATCTGGATTTATCAAATATTCTTTTTCCCAATCACATTGATGCATGGTTTTGAAATAAGGCAAACTGTTTCCCGGCAGCAACTCACAATAATTTAATTGCTGTACAATCGAACTTGATATGGGAAAGGGCTCCAGCCCGAGATAAGAAATGGGAATCTTATTCTTTTCCGCTTCAATTGCCGTCAGTAAGGCATTAAGTCCGGTTCCAAAACCTATTTCCAGAATCCTGATCGGTTTAAAATCAGAGGCTAAACCCTTTTGCCTAAATAATGATTCTTTAATAAAAGTTTCTTTGCTTTGCACTGATTTTGACTCATTTCCGGATGCCGCAATTCCAATTGAATAGTTTTCCGTTAATGTTCGAAGACCCGCATTAATAAAAATATGCAAACTTTCAGTAAGGGCACCGTGTATACTATGATAACATTCACCTGCTTTTTCAGAAAAGAGGGTATACGAGCCATCTTCGCAAAGTTGTAATGTTTTATTCATCGTGCAAAATTACAAAGGAGCAGCATATCATGGTTGAAAAATCTTAAAGCATCTTTTTTTTCGTCTTTTAATGAATTTGTTTCTTAGACTTTTCGAATCTAAAATGTGTTATATTTGCCCGATTAAAACTGCAATCAAGAAATTGGTATGATCCTAAACCAATCATTGGGACTAGATTTCATAACCCATTACTTCGACTTCTAAAAACAAACAAATTTTTACATTACAATTACAGATGAAAAAAAGTATTTTATTTGCATGCATGATGGTTGCTACAATTATTTTTTGTAGTTCAGCTTTTGCTCAGAGAAACAAAAAACAAGCTAAGGAAACACAACCTGCTCCTCAACCTGCGGCTGTTGTAACACCTCCCCCTCCCATGTTTTCGAACCGCATGGATACTATCAGTTATATTCTCGGGGCCGATATTGCAAAAAGTTTCATTAAAAACGAAATGAAAATAAATCAGGATAAGTTATTCAAGGGATTTAGAGATGGAATGGCCAAAAAGGATACCATTTTTACTGAAGCCCAGATAAGTAACATCATGAAAGCATACCAGGAAGAGATGATGAAAATCATGCAGGACAAGGCCGATGCAGAAGTGAAGAAAGCACAGGATGCTTCCAAAGCATTTTTAGCTCAAAACAAAACAAAAGAAGGTATCACTGAACTTCCAAGTGGTGTTCAATACAAAATACTGAAAGAAGGTACAGGCCCATTTCCTCAGGAAACGGACTCCGTGACCGTTCATTACAAAGGGACACTTATTGACGGAACTGTTTTCGACTCTTCTATTGATCGTGGAGAACCCGTTACGTTTCCTTTGAACCAGGTTATCAAAGGATGGACAGAGGGAATGCAGAAATGTAAGTTAGGTGGTAAAATCCAACTCTTCATCCCGAGTGATCTTGCCTATGGTGATAAGACGACGGGCCCGATCCCCGGTGGATCAGCACTTATTTTCGAGGTAGAATTATTAAAAATTAAAGCTGCTGCTCCTGAACCTGAACCGGCAAAAGAAACGAAGGCGGCTCCTGCAAAGAAGGCACCGGCAAAGGCTGCACCTAAAACAGCTGCAAAAAAAACAGCCACAACCAAAACGACTGCTAAACCAGCTGTAAAATAACCACCGGCTATCTATCATTTGAACAAACCCCTGAACGACCAATCACAATGTAGTTTTTCAGGGGTTTTTCTTTATTTCATGTCCGGTAAATTCCTTCATTGACTGTTTTCGATATTAAATCACTAAATTTTAATAAGAAAAAATGAAGTGAACTTTACATTATTGGCTAACTAACTATCTTTTGACTACATAGCACAAAGCATTTTAAAGCAATACTTTAACAATACTTTAATATTTCCTTCCAAACAAAAACATCGATAATATGTCTTATTTTGAATAAATAAGCAATCATTAAATGTCAACCGTACAATTATTTTAATTAATTAACAATCCTTTAAGATTTTAATCAATTATTATTCTATAATATTGCAACCTAACGTTTAACAAAATATTTAACCGTGAACATCAAACATTTACTATTTGCAATAATGCTGAGTTTGATAGGTATTTCGCCCGCTCTTGCGCAAACCAGATCAACCATAACACTTAAAGGCATTGTCAACGATAGTACCACAAACCAACCGCTGTCGTTTGCAACGGTAACGCTGCTGAGTATTAAAGATTCATCTGCTGTGGTTGGTGGTCTGACAAATATTAAAGGCGAATTCAACATTCAGAATGCCCGGACCGGAAATTATGTACTGAAGATTGCCTTCATGGGATACAAAAGCTTTTTGAAACCCCTTGCAGTCAAATCAGGCAATAAAGAGATAAACATAGGGACAATTGCTTTGAAAAGCAATGCTAAAACGCTTGGCGAAGTAGTTATTTTAGGGCAAAAGGCACCTGTTGTTGTTAAGACAGATACCGTTGAGTTTACTTCGGTGAATTTCAAAGTTGAGAAGAACGATGTTGTCGAGGAGATGATAAAAAAGCTCCCCGGAGTTCAGGTGGATAATAATGGAAACATCCAGGCTCATGGGCAAGATGTAACCAAAGTAATGGTGGATGGTAAGCCATTCTTTGGAAATGATCCCAAGCTGGCGACACAAAACCTTCCGGCAGAGATGATTGATAAGATTCAGGTTATCGATCAAAAATCGGATCAGGCCCAATTTACAAAGATCGATGATGGTCAGACTGAAAAAGTAATCAACATCATCACCAAAATGGGATACAAGCATGGAAACTTTGGAAAACTTTCGCTCGGCGGTGGTGAATCTGTTGGCTTTAATGCCGACAACCGTTACGATTTAAGCGGTATGTTTAATTCCTTCAAAGATAACCGTCAACTATCTGTTATTGGAATGTCGAATAACACCAACATCACTCGTTTTACTGCTGATATGGGCGCCAACATGAATACATTTGGAGGCGGATATCGTGGCGGTGGTGGCGGTGGCGGCGGCTACGGATTTGGTGGAAACGGCATCAATGTAACCAATGCCATTGGCGTTAACTTCAAGGATAAGATTGGAAAAGTTGACTTTGCTGCCAGTTATTTCTTTAACGGAAGAAATAACAACACTTTCCAGAACAGCCATAGACAAACATTGTTAAGCGACAGCAGCTTTTTGACAAATACAACCAGTCAGAGTAATTCAAACAGAATGAATCACAGATTCAACATGCAAATGGATTACATGGTTGACTCTTCATTTTCAATCCGATTTGTGCCAAATATCAGCATAGGCAATAACACGTCATCTACCGAGAAGGAAGTGACATCAACCGGGAATATTGATCCCGACTTTATGATTAACCACAGTAATTCGAATACCAAAAATTCGAGTAACAATGTTAATGCTTCAGGATTCTTATTGTTAAGGAAACAATTTAAAAAACCCAGACGGACCCTTTCTTTAAATATCTCAGGGAATTACAGCGTTAGTGATGGTAACGGATATAATTATTCTAAAACAAGTTATTATTCCAAAGCCAACCAGCCTCCATTTGCCGATTCTGTTGTTACGATTCAGCAAAACAACATCACTAAATCCGATAACAATGGCTTTGGTTTGAGATTCGCGTATACAGAACCTATTAATGCGGCTTCAAGTTTACAGTTGGATTATTCGTACAACTACAGTTTTACAAATTCGGATAAGAGAACGTATGATTTCAACGCAGCCGATTCATCATATACCCTTCTCAACAAACGATACACGAATCATTATGAAAACACCTATCTAAACCAAAGGGTAGGATTGAGTATTCAGACTCATAAAGACAAATTTGAATATACATTCGGATTAGGCCTGGAACCGTCATCCATATCAAGCAAGATGCTGATCAACGACACGATGCGTTACCCCAAGATGAATGTTGTCAACTTCTCACCTTTA
>JAUZOX010000168.1 GCA_030706265.1 Bacteroidota bacterium
AGCCTTCAGCAGGACGGTGCTTTGTTTCAGTAGCGGTCCGTCAAGACCAAGGGTAGTAAATACGGGGGGCCTTAGTTCCGAAAAATAAAGATCGGCAGGTGTTAAGCCACTGACAATCTCGTCGCCGGCAGCTACAAGCAGCGATGAGGCGCTGCGGGAGGTTACTTCGAGGGGTGCCGGCAACAGGGTGTTTAATGCGGGCATCCGGTCTGCTGCAGCGCCCCATACCAGGACCGTCCCTCCATTGACAAAGACTTTATCGAGCAAAGCGTGGGTTTCTGCCTTCGGAGGATGGGTCCCATCCACAATCAAAAGATCGGGAACGGTGGTAGCATCCGGTTTGGCTATAGGCACGCCGATACGTTTTAATTCCGATGCCAAAGTGCTGCCTTCGCCTGACAGCAGCATGATGCTATTGACCGGTTTAGGTGCAGGGGATGCCGATGCAACAGGTGCTGCTGTACCCCATTTTTGCTTCAGGGGTGGTTCTGCAGAAGCATCATGAATGGCATCGAATAGCGGCCATGTCTGATAAAGCGGTAAGGCAGGATCGTATCCTGGATTGAGGGTGGTGCAATAAGGGCCCAGCCTTTCGGGTTGCACTCCGGGTTGACCTTCCTGAAAGCTGGTGAAGTAAACCCCATCGCTGAGCATGGGTGGCTTCGTCGTATCTTTTAAACCCAGTGGCAACGGTTTTAGTCCATACCAAACCATATTGAATACGCTGCGATAGCTGGCATCGCGTTCACGCTGATCTATTAACGACTGATAAGAAGAGGCGGCCACACCTTCCATGCGTCCCAGAAAAGACTCGTAAGCCCTACCGCCATTGGTCTCCGCGACCTGTTCAGGCGTTCCGTAATAAGCATTGCCTGCTTCGCCCACGCCCCATGGCCTGCCGTTCTTCCGGGCGCGGTCCATGGCACCGGGTCCTCCGTAATGAACCATGTATGCCGGCAACCTGCCTTCTCCGTCGTCCTCTCCGTCCGCAGAAATCCATGGACGGGTAGGATCAAGCTTACGGCAGATATCGGCCCAGATGCCATAATATTTTACCAGGGTATCCTTGATGCCAACCGGATTATGCATCACATTGGTCACGACCGGCATCACCTCGTTTGAAACACTCCATCCCATGACGCAGGGATGGTTGCGATCGCGCAGGATGAGCTCCGAAAGATGCGACTTACTATCCTGCCAATAGACGGGATCATCGAGTTTAGGTCCTCCGTCACTGGCCCACACGGCCGTTTCGTCCAGGACCAGGATCCCCATTTCATCTGCAACATCGAGATAAAAAGAAGGATAGGGCTCGGCATGAAGACGAACCGTATTCAGGTTGGCATCCCGCAGGGCCTTGAACCAGGCCCATGGATAACGACGGGTCATTTGTGGAATTCCAAGAAAGTGCCATGAGTCTCCTTTCATGACCATAGGCTTGCCGTTCAGCAGAAACCGGTTTCCCTGAATCTCAAACTGGCGCCAGCCAAAACGGGTGTATTTGCTGTCGGTGATTTTCCCGTCTTGTGTTGTTCGGATCACCAGACCATAGAGATAAGGGGTTTCCGGTGACCAGTATTTCAACTCTTCCTTAACCGTGGCCGATAAAACTGTTTTCACGGTTCCATGAGCCGGAACATTAATACTGGATGTCGTCAAGGTCAGTGATGCTTTTGAACCGAGGATATAATCGGGCAACGGGGATGAAAGCACCTCTTTCCCGGCTTTGGAAATCCAGGGATAGGCTTTGGCGTCGAGAGAGACCCTCACGTCATCATCCCGGTCGTTACAAATGGTTACTTCTGCCTCGAGCTTATGGTTCACGGGGGATGGCTTCACAAACACATCGGATATCCTGACGGGAGAAACGCCAACCAGGTAAACATCCTGCCAGATGCCTGCAATATGCTGTCCCCAGAATGAACCAGCCTGATAAGTGCGTCGTCCGTAATCCCCCTTTCGATCAAACAGCGAAGGCTTGCGGATGCCGATACATAATTCATTTTCCCTGCCGATGAGAACGGCTTCCGTGACATCAACATCAAAGGGCAGGAATATTCCAAAATGCTTTCCGACTGGTTTACCGTTAATCCTGATATCGGCGTCCCCGGCAACTGCTTCGAAATGCAACAATATCCGATTTCCTTTCCATTTTTCAGGCACTGTGAACTTCTTCCTGAGCCAGCCCATCTTCACGTTTTCCCACTCTTTGGGATAGCCGGGGTAACACCGGAAGTCTCCACCCAGCCCTTTATTGTCGGCAAAACTGTTTACATTCCAGGGGGAGGGTATCCGGATAGGTGTTTTGTCCCAACCATCTGCATTTACAGGGGGAAGCAAAGGAGCCGGATCGATCCCTTCGCGGAATTTTTCAGGAAGCTTTACAGGTTGGAACTGCCAGAGTCCGTTCAGGCAGATCTCATGACGATAGGGCTGTTCGGCCGGTTTGATCCATCCCTCAGAAGGGGCAAAGACCATTGTATTTGTCAACCTCTGCCCGAAACCGCTGGGTTGAAACAAAGCGACCAGCAATGCCAACAATGTGATAAAATGTCGTTGCATCAGGACTGACTTTGAACTTATTTTGGAAAAACTACCTCGTTGACTTCTTAGCCAGGTTTTGATCCAGTTGCAGCACATCTCCGGTATTGGTATTGTAATCAACGGTCTTAGTGCCTAAACGGAGATGAAGCTTTCCCCCGTTATTTGACAGGATGCGAGCCGATACCAGGTGGCCTTTATTCCAAACGAGATCGACCTGGAATCCTCCACGGGCCTTTAGTCCTTTTACCGAACCGGAAGGCAGTGCAGATGGCAGTGCCGGCAACAAATGAAGTTCGAAGCTGCCATCCGGCGTCTGGTGTTGACTTTGAATCAACATCTCGGCGATGGCTGCCGTGGTGCCAAAGTTCCCGTCTATCTGGAAAGGAGGATGATTATCGAACAGATTGGGGAGTGTCTTTGTACTCAAGAGGACGGACAATAACTTGAACGAATGGTCGCCGTCGAGTAAACGGTTCCACATGTTGATTTTCCAGGCCAGGCTCCAACCCGTACCGGCATCTCCTCTTGCTTCGAGGGTCTTGCGTGCAGCAGCTGCCAGATCAGGTGTTCCGACAACCGTAATCTGGTTCGCGGGATACAATCCATATAAATGCGAAGTATGGCGATGATGCGGATCCGTTTCCTTGTAATCTTCGGCCCATTCCAGTATACGTCCGTCCTTTGGATTGATCCTGATTGGGGCCAGTCGAGAGAGTGTATTTTGACATTCAGCCCTGAAATCGGCATCGACATTCAAAATAGTGCTTGCTTCAATGCAATTGGTCAACAGATCATGGATGATTTCAAGGTCCATGGTCGCTCCGTAAGTAAAGACCGATTTATCCCCATTGGGAAGATAAAATGAGTTCTCGGGAGAATAGGAAGGATTTGTTACCAGCTTGCCTTCGAGGGCAGTACCGGCAGGGGCTTCAACCAAAATGTCCATGATGAAGCGGGCAGCTCCTTTCATAAGCGGATATCCCCGTTTTGACAGGAAATCCTTATCCCCGGTATAGCAATAATGTTCCCAGGGGTGACGGGCGAGCCAGGCTGCACCCATGGGCCAGATCCCCTGCGGACCGTCGGCAGGGGCTGTAAAACCCCAGGCATCGGTGAGATGATGCACCACCCATCCATTTGCACCATACAATACCTTCGCAGTTTGTTCACCCGGTTTTACCAGGGCGTCTGCCAGGTCAAAAAGAGGCATTTGCAATTCGGAAAGGTTGGTGATGTCGGCCGGCCAGTAATTCATCTGCAGATTGATGTTGGTATGGAAATCTGCATTCCAGGGTGGAGCCATCTGCCAGGCCCATAGTCCCTGCAGGTTTGCAGGCATGCCACCCGGTTGTGAACTGCTGATGAGAAGGTAACGTCCATATTGGAAGTAGGTCGCAATCAGGCCGGCATCCGGATATCCTTTGTCCTTTGCCAGTTGCAGCCGGTCATTGGTCGGGAGGAGTGACACGGAATCGGGGACTGCACTAAGACTCAGTTCCACCCGGTTATAATATTTCTGATATGTCTTGATGTGGTCTGATTTCAGCAGGGCATAAGGCTTTGATGCCGCTTTTTCAATGACCCTGGTACAGGCTTTCAGGGGATCGGCTGTTGAAGTCGTGATACCATTGGCCAGGTTTTTCAACCCCGGATAATTGGTGGCACCGGCAATATACAAGGTCACGGTGTTTGCATCTTTCACGGTCATGATCCCTTTTGAAACGGTAACCCTGCCGCCATCGGCTACGGCTTTGACCTGAGCCGCAAACCGGATTCCCCGTGGATTCCCCTGCTCATCCTTTATCGGAAGCTGCCCACTCAGAATCAATGAACCGGGGTCGGATGGATGGGCCAGGCATTCTGCATCCCGCTCCCGCTTAAGGGTCAGTGAAAAATTGATTTTGTTTTTTCCGGTTGCCGTAAACCTGACGACGATGACACTATCTGCCTGCGTTGAAAAGCTTTCACGACTGTATCTGATTCCTTCGGAAGCATATCCGGTAGACGCTATTGCCGTCGAGAGATCCAGGGCCCGGGTATAATCCGAAGCATTGAGCACCGGGGTATTGAACCACAATTCACCCAGCGACTGGTATGATTTGATCCGGGAAGGACGGCCCATCATTGTTTTTCCTGCCAATGCCACCGCTTCGTTGTTTTTGTTTTCGAAGAGCAAACGGCGTATCTCGGGTAAGGCTTTGAGTGATGCGGGGTCATTCGGGTCCAGGGAATATCCGTCCCAAAGGGTGCTTTCGTTCAGTTGTATCCGTTCATCAGCCACACCTCCGAATAGCATGGCCCCAAGCCGGCCGTTGCCGATCGGCAGGGCTTCTTCCCATACTTTTGCAGGTTCGCGGTACCATAAAATATTCCGCCCTTGCGGTTTTGAAGCCCGGCCGCTTAATTGGGCCCGGTCTGTCCATTGTGCGGTAATCTTAATGTTGCGTGAAACCGCAGGCTGCGATTCTGCTGAATTATTATCAACCACCTGCGCGAAAAGGGACAGGGGGAGCGCCAGCATTGCTAAGTAAAAGAGACGTTTTAAATTCATATGTCATAATTTAATATAGTAAAACTATTAACAATATTCATACTATACACCAAAGGTATTTCTTGCATCTTCCCCTTTCTTTAATTCACTCTTCAGGGGTAATAACAGATCATTCAAAATTAGTTGAAAAAAGATAGGGTACGGGCATCAATTACAGAAAATAATGCAAGCGAAACCGGAGAATGATTTAAGGCAGGATGTCAGGATAATTTTCAGGGATAACAAAAGCGGCGGTCTCAAAAGCCGGGAGACGTTTGCAAACCTTGACTTGTACCCTAAACATCAGTAATGCCTGAAGGTATTTGCCCTCTTTAGCAGGAATGTCCCCTGGTGATTAGCAATCAGCAACGCAACCGCCCTGCCTTGTGGAGAAATCCAGAGGGCGTTTTGGGGGAATTAAAAAGTTGTCCCGTCTAATAAAAGTTGACCGTTATTTTGTAAATCCTGCGTTGAATTGACACGCTGTTTTATTTTGGTCAATCTGTTTCAGGATAGGACAAAGGCGGTAGGTTTGGCCGTTGTAAAAGATTTTGGGATAGGGTTTTAAAGAAGGGAATGGTTTTGTAGGCCAGCGATTAGAAAAAGAAAAGAGAAGGGTTTCCTGTCGCCTCAAAATGCAATCAGCATATTATCAGGAGACTATACTCCTTTTATTCCCCTTTATTTCTACACTAACCGGAATGCTCCGAAAATACCTAACCATAAGGGAGTATAAAAGGGGCGTTTTGGGGGCATTAAAGACAATACGATCAACTTATTCCAGTCAGGTCCAAAACAGCCTCCACTAAAGAATCCCTAATTTTAATCGGTGCTTTCTCATAAAGGACAAAATGGTTAATCCGGAATTAATATTCGCTCCAAAGAAGTTTCCGGCTCAGGTATCCATCCTTGTTTAGGAGGGTCACAATCACTATCTGTAGTTTGCAATTCAATGCAACGGAGTGTAATGTGTTCGGTTGCAATTGCTTTTCAAGCAATGACCTGCCCATGATGTCACAGACCCGGAGTGTCGTTTCTTTGGGTACCGCACTAAGGTCAACCATCAGACGGCCGCTTTCTTCATAGATCCGTGCCGGCAATCCTTTTGCGGATAATGTTTCAGGGCTACCGAAATTGAGTACAAAGCGATTGACATTGTCACTTTTGGATGCCTGGAAGGGATAGCTATCGCCGGGATTTATCTTCCGGCTGATATTCAGCATGTGATCTTCCAGTATCACCGAGGGGAACATCGACTGG
>JAUZOX010000169.1 GCA_030706265.1 Bacteroidota bacterium
AAAGTTTTGAGGATTGGCAGCTCCGTAAGAAACAATAACCGGACCGGTTGCAGTCATTCCCGTAAACTTAAGGCGATTACCAAATCCGGTTTCATCAGCCATGAGTGGTTGTTTGAATTCCCCTTTTCTCCCCACGTAATTGAATTGCGTTGCCAGCATTGATGGATAAGAATTTTGTTGTCCCGAACGGAACAAGTCCCCATCCTGATACCCTGAGGTCAATGAATTGCCGATTGCTACGTATGACGTGAAATCTACATTCCCAGCCGAAGGTGCAGGGACATCGATCATTGGCTTACAAGCACTGACTAAAACAAGCAGTGCTAATATTATCGTATTGAATTTTAATTTTCTCATCCGAAAATAATTTGATTAAATTGGTCGTATGGAACTCGCAAGTATGCTCGGTTCATCGGTGTTTGTGCTTTCAAACATGCTTGTTTCATATTCTTACACTATTATAGATTGAAAGAAACACCTATGCCCGGGATAAAGAACCGGGTCTTGTAAGTACCCGAAAAGTTATCGGGTTGAAACGTCAGATTCTTCTGTTGTCCCTGGATATACAGGAAAGATAAATCAACACCGACTTTCTTCACGGGAGTGTATGAAAGACCACACGATACGGCCGTATTGTTCAGGCTGGGCGTTTCGGGCGTGAAGTAGTTCGGGTTACAGGGAGACGGATCATAATAGGCTCCTGCCCGTAACGTCAACTTTGAATTTACAAGGTACTGTCCACCTACCCGATAGATCATCGTGTTCTTATATTCTCTCGGGCTGCTAACATCGGGAAGCTGTGCAGTGTTGGTTTTAAAATCAAAATTCAAAGAATCATAGGCATTCCAGAACACATAGTTTAACGAGAAGCCAATCATCAGTTTCTGGTTTACCCAGTATGATCCGCCGAAATCCAGGTTTGCGGCAAGGGGTAATGCGGCATTAACGGTGTTGCCGGCAGGAAAGCTGGCCGACAATGAAGCCGGAACGTTAAAATCAACCGGAGCATTTTTTAGTTTCATGTTCAGTTTGCTGCGGTAATCTATTCCAAACTCAAGCTTTGAGGAAGGTTTGACTTTAACCCCTACATTATACCCGGTCGATGCAGCATTTCCTTTGATGCCAATGGCGCCTTCCCCATTCGTACCGTCAAGCGGAAGCGCCTTGTTCAAGACAACGTCCCCCGTTGCATAGACAAAGCCGGCTCCAATCCCTAACCAGCTGTTTACCTTGTACGAAAGGGTCGGCTGCAAAGTAATGCATTTCAATGCCAGATCCTGAATCAAAAATCTGCCGGCCCAGTTTTTATCCCATTTCAGACCATTGCCATATGGTGTGTTCAGTGCAAATGCAACTGTAAGTTTCTTGTTAATCCTGGTTGAAGCATAAAAATATAGCGGAGTGCCTATCGGATTATTGGTCCTGGATTCGTAAACAGAGGGTTGCGTTGTGCGGTAGACTGCATAAGAACGCAATGGACTTATACCAAATGAGACACTCGTATTCTGATTAAGGAATGCCAGTGCGCCAGGGTTATAGAAGGCTGAGCTGGCATCCAGACTTAATGAAGTACCTATCAATCCCATTCCGATCTGCTTTTGGCCATGTAAACTAACCTGTGGACCGCCAGCAAGCACACTTCCTGCCAAAAACAACAAGGCAAGAATAGATGTAATTCGTTTCTGCATAAAGTCGGTTTTTTAAAATTTAAGGGCGTAAATTTACACAGATTATTTTGGACGATTCAATTATTATTGAATTATTTTTTCTAAAACCATTCCTAATTTAACTATTTATTGCGAAAGTAATAAACAGACAGTCTAATATTTAATAATATAATTACACTATATTCCAACACTTTATCTTTATTAATTATTCACTTTTATTCAATAAGTCCAATACTGCTTTATTAAGTATTTTTTTTAAATCATATTTTAGAATTTTCGACCATATTAATAATTAATTCTACTAAATATTTATATTTGTCGCTACCTGCTTTTTATTTTTTGTCTAAAGAGGATGAGCCGGGTATGTTGTGAAAACACAAACGCCAAAGAAACCGGCATTCATGCAAGCTCCATGCGACCGGTTCAATACAATATATCCAGTTGTGAACTTCCTATAAAAAAGGATATCACTTCTTTGATTCTGAAAGGAAGGGAAAAACGACCGAACTGCCATGTCACTTTTAACAGGTAGTCAAATCAATAAAGCACAGAAAAGTATTTGATTAATCGCAATACAGATTTTCAAGCATTGCCGACAGGTCGGTGTGATTCTGCACTACTTCGTAGATCCCCGACTGTATCACCTTGTGTGTTTGAACAAATGTATCCGGTTCAAAATCATCCCCATAGAACAACATCTCTTCCAGCAACTCATTGGTGATCTCCATATGGAATTGCAATGCCAGCACATGGTTCCCCAACGCAAAAGCCTGATGCTTGCATGCCTTTGAAGAAGCCAGCAATACCGCATCTCCGGGCAGGTCAAACGTATCTCCATGAAAGTGAAAAACCTTTGAATGACTCGAAACGCCATAAGTGAGCGGATGGTCATATGCCTCCTTTTCCCATTTTATTTCAAACCAACCGATTTCAGCCTTGTCATTGCGATAAACCTTTGCCCCCATTGCAGCCGCAATCAGCTGCGAACCCAGACAAATCCCCAGCACTTTATTGCCGGCATCAATGACAGCACGGACAAACCTGATCTCATCCGCCAGCCACGGATATTCCTTTGTCTGGTATACCCCCATGGGTCCGCCCATGATCAGGAGTCGTTTAACATCTTTTGGATCAGGATACACCGGATTTCTCCAACATTGTATCTCTTCCATTTCAAACTGATGCTGCCCGGCCCAATGCGAAACATAACCCGGTTGTTCAAAGTTTGCATGCAATAAAGTCACGATCTTTTTATTCATCTTGATGGGATTAAAAAGGGTTAGTTCAAGCTATATTGCTCATATCAATCGATGGCCCCTCATGGTTATCACTGCAAATCAATTTATAGCTGATAATTGAAACATAAATGCGATACCTGCGCTGATGAATTCCGGCGCTAAAATATGATTTGTCGAAATTACAAAAAGAAATAAAGTAAATTAGCAAAATGTTATGTCAAGCCATACAACACTTTTTAACGATGAACCGCAGACACATGATCAGTACAATGGCCGGAGCAGCCTTAACCGGGGCTGCAGGAATTTCTTTCAAGCACGCCGAAGCCGCATCGGATCAAGAAAACTTTAAACTCAAGGGCAATATTCACCACTCTGTAAGCCAATGGTGCTATGGCGATATCCCCCTGGCTGATCTAGCCAAAGCCTGTGTCGGCATGGGCATTGAATCCATCGAGTTGTTGCAGGAAAAGGATTGGGCCACCGTCAATGGATTTGGACTCAAATGTGCAGTGGGATATGCAACGGACTGGGGAATTCCTAAAGGGTTCAACCGCCTTGAAAACCACGCCAAGCTCATTGCCGATTACAAGGCCATGATACCAAAGGCCGCTGCTGCCGGCGTGCCCAACCTGATCTGCTTCTCTGGCAACCGTGACGGCCTGGATGATGAAACCGGACTCATTAATTGTGCGATCGGACTTAAGGAGCTCATGCCCACGGCCGAGAAGTATGGGGTGACCATCATCATGGAACTGCTCAACAAATACAACCACAAAGACTATCAGTGCGACAAGACTTCGTGGGGGGCGGTACTCTGCCAAAAGGTGGGATCGGAAAGGTTTAAGCTTCTCTACGACATCTACCACATGCAGATCATGGAGGGCAATATCATTGACACCTTCAGAAAATACCACTCTTGCATCTCCCATGTTCACACCGGCGGCGTCCCCGGACGACATGAGATAGACGAGACCCAGGAGCTCTATTATCCTGCAATCATGAGGGCTATTGTAGCCACAGGATATAAGGGATATGTGGGCCAGGAGTTTGTCCCTTCGGGAAAGGACAAGCTTGCATCTTTGCGCAAGTGCATCAGAATCTGTGATGTATAAAACACCTTCCCTTCGGCCGCAGCTTAAATAAACCGTATCCATAAAACAGGTATCTTTGCATTCCATTCCGCTTTACCCGTTTCCTATGATCAAAAAGACCCTGGAGAATCTGAAGATACCTTCACTCAATGAATTACAGCTTGCTTCGCTCGAGGCCATCGCTAAAAGAGGCGACATCATCCTGCTCTCCCCTACTGGAACAGGCAAAACGATTGGGTTTCTTCTGCCCCTATTGACCAGGCTCCAGGCTTCGGAACAGGGCATTCAGGCATTGATCGTTGCCCCCTCCCGTGAATTGGTGCTGCAGATTGAACAGGTATTCCGGTCAATGGGATCGGGATTCAAAGTCAACTCCTGCTATGGAGGACATTCCATCAAAACAGAGACCAATAATCTCAAAACCCCTCCTGCAGTTTTGATCGGGACTCCGGGCAGGATCGCGGATCATCTTTCCAGAGAAAGGATCGAACCCTCCACCATAAAGGCACTGGTCCTCGATGAGTTTGACAAGTCACTCGAGTTTGGTTTCACACAAGAAATGACGTACATCATCAGCCGATTGAAGAATCTCAAAAAGCGCATCCTGACCTCCGCCACCGACATGGAAGCGATCCCCTCCTTTACCGGGATCCATTCACCCATCACCCTGAACTATTTAACGCTGCATGATGCTGCACCCGAAAAGTTGAAGCTAAAGGCCGTGGTTGCCGAAGGGAAAGACAAGCTTGCCACCCTTTTCAAACTGATCTGCAAGTTGGGAGACGAAGCCACCCTCGTGTTTTGCAACCACCGTGAAGCCGTTGAAAGGATAAGTAACCTGTTGTGGCAGGAAGGTCTGGTCCACGACATTTACCATGGAGGTATGGAACAGGAGGACCGGGAACGGGCGTTGCTTAAATTCAGGAACGGCAGCCTAAGGGTATTGATCACTACCGATTTGGCAGCCCGCGGGTTGGATATCCCGGAAGTCAGAAACATCGTTCACTATCAGCTACCAACGACCGGGAATACATTTATCCATCGCAACGGCAGGACCGCCCGCATGAATGCAGAAGGAACCGCATGGCTGATATTGGCTGAAAATGAACCACAGCCTGTTTTTATTCCGGAACCGGTTGAAACGGAACTTCTCTCCGACAGTTACCCCCTGCCGGAACAACCCGCATGGATCACCTTGTATTTTGCAGGGGGGAGGAAAGACAAGATCAACAAAACGGATATCGTGGGACTCTTGCTTCAAAAGGGAGGACTGCAAAAAGAGGAGCTGGGCCTGATTGAGGTGAAGGACTTCACCTCTTATGTGGCGGTAAGCAGAGAAAAGGCCAAAGCGGTTGTCCGTCTGATTGAACATGAAAAGATAAAACGCAAAAACGTCAGGGTTGCCTTCGCCCGGTAAAAGTCTGATCAGGCGACGGACTGATTTATTAGCATCATATTGATGCGCAATATTTCACCTCCGCACAAACCTCTTTCTTGTTTATTCTTTCGAAATCCGGATTATCTCAATCCGGGTATCCGGGCAAGCCGACTTATTCGATAACTGCCAATCCAGTTTTACCGATACCGGAAAAGTTGCATGCTGCAAATCAAAATTCGAATTGGCAGGCAAAGTGTCAAATTCATACGTCACGTGGTCGATCAGGATGTACCAGCCTCCGCAACAGGCACATAACCTGAGATCAGGACCCAGAATCTGCCCCTTCGACTGATATCCCCCATTGTTTTCCTTATGGCAACCCACAAAGCAAATCAGCATCAATCCCAGCATCAGCGATAATCTGATATTCATAACCTTGTCCTTTCAAATTCATTTCTTAAACAATCATTAAGCCATTTTTACTTCATTGCAGATACACCTTTACCTGCTTTTATCCGATCAAAATAAACAAAAAAGGTAATCCAATTCTTCTTTTTCCCGCAATAATAATTTGATTAAAGTGACCGTATAGAGCTCGCAATTATGCTCGGTTCATCGATATTTGTGTTTCCAAACATGCTCGTTTTATCTTTTTGTGATTTTCAATCATACCCGTTTCATAAAACAAAATTTACGATATATTTGCTTATCATTAAAATGAATGATTTTTAAGGATCTGTTACAATTATTTTCTTCACGCTGTAAGAATCGCAGGATTGTAAAATCCGGAAAATAAGACCAAGGTGAAACCGGTTATTACGCATTGAAGCAAAAATAAAAATTCAGGTATCACAAAATAATCAGCATGAACCGGGCATTAATGCGAGCTCCATGCGACCTATTAATATAATCATTAACGCATGAACCGAGCATTAATGCGAGCTCCATGCGAC
>JAUZOX010000017.1 GCA_030706265.1 Bacteroidota bacterium
AGAAGGAATCTATTTTAAAAGAACTATAGGAGAATTACGTCCATCTGGAAACATGTACCTACCCTTACCATACCCAGCAGGTAATCCGGATAATTGAAAAAAAATTGATAGATAGTTGAAAGATTCTAAATGGATACTCTAAGGGTATCCATAAAGTATCCATAAAGTATCCATTAAGTATCCATAAAGTATCCTTTAAATCTAAATTTTACCACTCTTTTACCATCCATTTCGGATACTTTTTCAGCTTGCTTTTTTCTTGCCGTCCTGATTGTATTGGGTGGTGCAAAAAATGGGACAAAAAAGCATACTCAGAAAAGCGCAAAAAATATGCCAGAGTGAAATACGGCTGCAGCCTGCATATGGCGCAAGGAGTTAAAAATCAATTTCATGGTAGGTTATTAGCCGTTTGGTACAAACGTATTATTTAAACATCTTCAATGGCTCTGGTCACAGAAGCACTGACACTTTTGAAGGATTTTTCCATGCCGATGCCCGGCTTTTGGGGAATGGATTGAAAATAAGAGTTCCTTCCACTATCGATTAAAACAGGATATCGCTGCCCTAACTTTTCTGACTGATCCAGTTTACGTCCAAAAGTTGAATGTTTCTTTTAATCTAATTTCCTTTCGTGTCAGTGCTTCACGAACTTTCAACCTGATTCGATGTTTTTTTCTGATTGCATAATCTGGCGTCTATGCAATTTTATATCAATTAAAGGGTTAATTTTGCAGAAAATATATTCATATTGAAATTTGTTGATTATTCATTCGATCAGGGATTGCTGGAAGCAATAGATGCAATGGGTTATGAAACGCCAACTCCTGTTCAGGAGGCGGTATTAGGCCCCATTCTTGAAAGACGCGATCTCATTGGATGTGCCCAAACAGGAACCGGGAAGACAGCTGCCTACCTGATTCCAATTTTAAACCAGATAATCACAAACCCCGGCAAAGGCACTTCAGCGATTATCATTGCTCCAACACGCGAACTGGCGATGCAGATCGACCAACAGATAGTCGGGCTTGCATACTTTTTGTCGATCAGCTCCATGGCAGTGTACGGGGGAGGTGATGCGGTGGATTATGACTTGCATCGAAAGGCCTTGATGACCCAAAGCGATATCATCGTGGCAACACCCGGAAAACTCCTTATGCACCTTAATATGGGCCATCTGACGTCGGAAGGGGTTCGCTGTCTGGTTCTGGATGAAGCAGATCGCATGTTGGATATGGGATTTATAGATGATATCATGCGTATCATCCATTTTCTTCCCGAAGAGCGTCAGACCTTAATGTTTTCGGCTACCATGCCACCCAAGATCAGGGACCTGGCCAAAAAGATATTAAAAGATCCGGTTGAAGTAAACCTGGCGGTCTCAAAACCATCCGATTCGGTGATGCAGGCTGCTTATCTGGTTCACGATAAGCACAAGATAGCCCTGATCGGCCATTTGCTTAAAGGAAAAGATTTGAAAAGCGTTCTTATTTTTGCTTCAACCAAGCTGGCCGTTAAAGATGTAGCGCGTAATCTTAAAAAAGTGATCGATTCAGTTGAAGAGATACATTCGGATCTTGAACAACAGGAACGGGAAGCGGTCCTGCTCCGGTTTAGAACGCAACAAACCCATGTATTGGTCGCTACCGATGTTTTGGCAAGAGGTATAGATATTGATACTATCGAACTTGTGATTAATTATGATGTTCCCCGCGATGCAGAAGATTATGTGCATCGGGTAGGACGAACTGCCCGGGCTGAGAGAGAGGGTGTGGCCATCACATTCATCAATGGGGAACGCAGGGAACAAGATTCGTTTAAACGGATCGAACAGCTGCTGGAAACGACTGTTTATAAATTAAAGACTCCGGTGGAATTGGGTGAAGGGCCGGAATATAATCCGTCTGCATCGGGTGGTAAATCAAATGGTAATTACAAACAAAGGAGATTTAGTTCCGGGCGGCCAAATAGAAAGGGAAATGAAAATAAATCCCGTAAACCTCGTCAGGCTAATTAAACAACATTGGCGCTATTTACTCTCTTCGGATATCTTTTATGGTTAAGATACATTATATTTTATTCTTTTAACTGTAAGACTGAACTTTAAATATTTTTTTATTCAAATAACAACTAACTATCATGATTTATTTAGCAGATACTGCGAATATTGAAGAAATCAAGGATTTGTTCAATTATTATCCTATGGAGGGCGTAACCACTAACCCGACAATTCTTTTTAAAGAGAACAAAAAACTTTCTGTCATTATTCCAGAAATACAGGCATGTATCGGTGATAAAATGTTGCATTTACAAGTGATCAGCGAAAAAGCTGAAGATATATTACTTGAAGCCAAACGTTACAGGGATTTTTTCGATTTAAATAATAATTTCTTTGTTAAAATTCCTGTGACACGCGAAGGTTATAAGGCGATTAGCATGGTGAAGGATGCCGGCATGAATGTGACGGCAACTGCGATATTTACTCAACAACAAGCTTTAATTGCTGCTAATGCAGGTGCCGACTTTGTTGCTCCTTATGTAAACAGGTTGGATAATATCTCCTCACACGGAATTGATGTGGTTTCGGATATCGTAAAGACATTCAAACTCTTCAATATGAGTGCTAAAGTATTGGCTGCCAGTTTTAAAAATGTAGACCAGATCTATCGTGTCAGCATGGTTGGATGTCATGCCGTGACGGCTTCTCATGATGTCCTCACTACCCTGATGCACCATCCGATGACGGACAGTGGGGTTATGGCTTTTGAAAGGGACGGTTCACACTTATATGATGTAACCGCACAATAACTATATGCTCGAATTTAATAAGGCTCAACACTTTAGACTGATAAAATCAAAAAGTGTTGAGCCTTATTTTTGTAACGGTTTATTGCCTTTTAGGCGTGAAAGTAAACCCGAATTTATTCAGGCGAGTTAGGTCCAACTTCGGCAATTGTTAAAATATGGTTGGTCGGGTTGCCTGCCATATATTGATCAGCTCCGATGTCGTATTTTGCTTTACGGGGTTGGCTGTCGATATCTTCTGTTACATAGGGATAATTTCCTGCGGATTTTCCTATTGCCGGGCTTCCTTTTAAGAGATGATACTTGTCATTGGCTTCTTTCTTTAAAAGCGGGTCAATTGCAGTATAACCGCGTTCGGGTATCGTTCCAATGCCATCTGTATTCCAGATTATATTTCCTTCCCAGATCGGATTCTTGATTTCACCTTTAACATCAACGGCTTTTGAACCTCCCTGAATGATGTTGTTGGCAAATGTAATGTTATAGGCTCCCAATCCATTGTTTCTGGCTTGCATGATGACGTTGACTTTGTTGTTAACCAGGGTGTTGAAGGTTATCTGTACGGAATCGGGACGATCGTGCATGGTCAGTTTATCGGGTGGAATGACTCCATCGCCATTGCCAATATTGATGGCGGGCGAGCATCTTTCAAAATAATTGCAAAAGATTTTGTGTGAATGACCAAAGAAACGGATTCCCTCGGAGCCCAGGAAGAAATTACCGTAAACCTGGCAGAAGTTGCCATGACGTAACGAAAGTTCACTTACACCGTCCCCAAAGGTATTGTAACGATAGGTATTGCGGCATGATTTATTGCAAATGTTTTCATTTTCACCCCTGGTCTGCGAAAATAAATTATGCTCAACAAGGGTATAAGCGGTAGACATACTTCTGCTGCTAAGGCCGACTTGGATCGAGCCGCAATTGTTCGCGGTACTGACAAATTTGTAAAAATAGTTGTGATGGATCCAGGTTCTTTGTGCCATGCGGTTATTACCCGGTCCCTGAACGGAAATCATTTGCCCTTCAGTGGATTTATTTTGAAAAGTATTATGATCGATCTGGTTATCGTCACCTGAATTGGTTAGATAAGCTCCTGTACCGGTGCATTCAAAGACATTGCGGGTAATCCTGCAATGATTTGTGCCTACTCCCATAGTTGTCTTTCCGGAAGCATGAGTGAATTTAAATCCCCTGATTACAACATATGCAGATGGACTACTCACCACAAAACCATTTGTTCCGTTTATTTCCACACCTCCAATGGCTTTTGCGGTTATGACGATTGGTTTTTTTTCGGTGCCCTGCTTTTCGATCAGAATTTTATCCGTTGAAGTATAAACTCCATTTGCCAGGATAATGGTATCACCAGGAACAGATTTGTTAATTGCAGTTTGCAGCGCTGGTAGTGAATTGACAGTTATGTTGGTCGCAGCAATTGATCCCGCTCCTAACAAACTTAGAATTAAAAAGAGAGATGTTAGTTTGTTCATATTTTAGTTAATGATTAATATTGTTCATGCAAAAATATGATAAATCATGTTTCAAATGGCCGGTGTTGGCCCGAACAACAGTTTTTTATGAAGTAGAATTTCATGTCCGGCTCATTGGTGTTTGTATTTTGAACACGCTCCATTCATAATATCACAATTTAAAAGTGAACATTACTGAACTTTAAAACATTTATACATTATTAAATGTGCATTGAATCAAAAGTCAGAAGAGATGGATTTACAAATAAAAGGTAAACTCTTTGTCGTATGTGGTGCAGGTTCCGGATTGGGACAGGGCGTTGCACATGCTCTGCTGGAAGAGGAAGCTTATGTGATAGGAATTGGTCGCAGCATAGATAAACTCGATTGCATTGCTGCTGAATATGACGGTCTTTTTGAACCCCTTGTGCTCGATCTTAAATCGGATAAGGCCACAGAGAAAATCTTGAATAAAATAGAAGGTCGTATTTTAGATGGCGTTTTTATAAACGCAGGCGGTCCTCCCGCACGGTCGTTCATGGAAACGGTGATCGAAGATTGGGACGAGGCCTATCAAAGTTTGTTAAGATGGAAAGTGGTGCTTGTGAAAGCGTTACTTCCATTGTTCAGAGAACAAAAGTATGGTCGGATTTTGTTCTCTGAAAGCCAAAGTGTTAAACAGCCTATCCCATTTCTTGTTCTCAGCACCTCTCTTCGCCTTGCAGTAGTGGGCATTGCAAAAGAACTGGCCAATGAAGTTGCGCGGGAAGGGATAACGGTCAACGTTTTGGCACCGGGAAGTCACAATACGGGTGCCATGGAGCGGCTCATCCAGAAACGGATGGACGTCGAGCATGTCTCGATGGAAGAGGCCCGTAAGGCAACCCTCAAAGAAATACCGGTAGGATTCATGGGCGATGCCAATGATTTTGGAAGCCTTGCAGCATGGCTTCTGTCTCCATTATCACGTTATGTTACCGGGCAGACTCTTTCGATTGACGGAGGCATGATAAATGGGATTTTTGGATAGATCCAACTATTTGCTTTTTATTTAGCATGAAACACGCATGTTTGGAAGCTCAAACACAGATGAACCGGGCATACATGCGAGTTTCATATGACCATTTTAATACAAGATTTTTACAGAGAAACCAGGTGTTTTTTTAAAAAATCGAGGCGCCGGGGTCTATTTCTTTATACCATTCATAGAGGCCGCCCTCCAGAAAGCAAATATTACGGGTTTTGAAAATCTCACGTAAATAATCGGCCATGTATTCGCTTTTGGAACCAAAGGTGCAATAAACCACAACCAGATGGTTGGGCCGGATGAAGTCGATTTGTTTTTTGATGATATCTAAAGGAATATTGTCAGCATTGGTTATATGATAACGCGCATATTGTTCAGGTTCCCTCATATCAATGATTTGAATGGGAGCTTTCTTGTCAATCATCTCTTTGAGCAATATGGCGGAAATAGATCTCATTCGGCGCAAGTGTTATGAATAAAGAATTCAGCAACCTGCCTGGGAATGGCAGCCTTCCTTAAAATATTAACTATAAAAAGGCTGAAATGTTCGGGGCTTAAAGATGTTCTTCCCGCAAAAGATCGTTGATTGTCTTTACAGGATTGAAGGTGATAAGTGGTACTTCAACAAAAACCGTAATCCATTCTGCCATAGCGCCATTCCATAAACCCGGTAATTCCTGTACTTTAATAGGCTTGCCTAACATCGATTTTATGGAGATAAATCCGGTTAAGGGGTCTATAAAATCGTGCAGGTCAAAACATTCGTTGTTGTAATTGCGCACGCCGCAAACCAGGTCAACGGGATTAAAATGGGTGCTTTGTAAAAAGATCTTTTTTTGGTCGGGATTGTTAAAGTCTATTTGTGAAGATTCAACAATTTGCAAAGAAACTTCACCATCGGAGTTTTGCACCCAGAATGGACCGCCACCGGGTTCCCCATCATTTTTAACCATACCGCATACCCGGATTGGACGGTTAAGCTTGGCAAAGAGATATTCCCCTTTCTCCTGGCGACGCAAGGTTGAATACTCGGAAGGAAACTTCATGGAAAGCGACTGGACGCAAAATTTCTCAATTTCCATCAAGTCATTTTCATATGCTTTTCCGGTTTCGAGAAGTTCAAGGTATTGGAATATTTTGTCCTGTACCTTGATTAGATATCCACCCAGTACTTTTTTGTAACGGAAGGTCTCTTCCTTTAAACGGTCGGGTACTACATTGTCTATGTTCTTGATAAAAATTATGTCTCCCTGACGGTCGTTCAGGTTTTCGATAAGCGCCCCGTGGCCTCCCGGCCTGAATACGAATTGATTCTCTTCGTCGCGAAAAGGTTTGTTGGTAGCATCAACGGCAATGGTATCTGTTGATGACTTTTGAATCGAAAATGTCAGTTCGTAGGTGATGCCAAATAACTCCTCGTAAGTGTTCTTAACCTGATTAATATCTGCAATGAACTTATCTGCATATTCCGGGGAGATCGTAAAGTGAATAGCTGCACGGTCATTACTGTCCCGGCAATAGTTGGCAGCTTCAACCATATGCTCTTCAAATGGCATGCGCGGTTGCGTATCGGTATACCGATGAAACCGAAGAAGGGCTTTTGGAAGATTGGCATAGTTGAGCCCTTTATCATTAAGCAGATAATCCAGTATTAAACCGTAATTTTTATTTGCAAGTTCCTCTTCAATAGTGTATTCATCCTTTTCCAATACTGCTGCCAGCTCAGGATAAAAAGCAAAATCCTGCAGGTGTTTAAAAAAGTTATAAACCGAATTAAAACTTTGATCGGAATCAAGCATCTTCTGGTCTTTAGCTGTACCGGTAAGTTGTTCCTTGAATGCATACAGATGTTTAAACATGCGGCTGGCAGCTCCGGAGGCCGGCACAAATTTCAATACGGAACGATCAGGGGCTTCATAATTATAGGTCTTTTCTAATCCTTTAACCTCAGTTTCCGTGAAATATTTTATGCCATCTTCCAGAGTAGCAGGTGCAACCAGGTCTATAAAAGGGAAACCCCGTTTGAAATTTTCTATTTGTTCTTCAAAGGTTTCGAGATCAATTCCTTTACTTTGAATTTGTTTTAAATCTTGTTGAGTAAGCATATATGCCGGTTAAGGTTAATATTCCAGAATCGATAAGGCGTTTAGAAGGTTTAGTAATATCGAGCATATAAAAGTAATAAATTTTAATTCGTATGCAAAAAAAAGTAAGAATATGAAAAGTCTCAATTTCTTATGTTTGTAAGAACTGATATTGGTTACAGACCGTTGAACATGATCAACGCTTAGGTAATATTAACCACAGATGTGCACCAATTGTTTGAATTCTCAAACAGCCATGCACAGACTGAACGACGCCGCCACCAATGAACCGGGCATGAATGCGAGCCCCTTACGACTTGGTTCATAAGATTATTATCGTTTGAATATCTTTCCTACGAGTTCCATATGACCGATCTGATGCAATTTGTTGGGCATGGAAATAACAAAATGATATTAAAACACAATATTATGTGTTTGTAAATCAATTATGATATGTAGAAAGTTGATTTTATTTTAAGCTTTATTTTGCAGAAGCCCTTGCCAGTTCAAAAACAAGACGTATATTTGCATCCTCATTGGAAAGCCCAGGTGGTGAAATTGGTAGACACGCCACTTTGAGGGGGTGGTGCTCGCAAGGGCATGTCAGTTCGAGTCTGATCCTGGGCACTCTTCATGTTCTTAACTTTTTTTGCCCAAGTGGTGGAATCGGTAGACACGCTAGTTTCAGGGACTAGTGACCTTACGGTTGTGCAAGTTCGAGTCTTGTCTTGGGTACTTGAATAAAACCAACTCTTTGATTATCAAGGGTTGGTTTTTTTGTTTAAAGTAGTTTGAAAAACAGCAGGTAGAGATCAAAGGGTTAATCTAAAAAAAGCATACAATAACTCATTATTTTTCATCACAATATAGCTTAATATGTTATATTTATGCGAATCTTTATATGGGAATGTAATGAATATTTTGGATATTGATCGTAATGCGATCATTTGAATAAACTAAATTATTAACAATCAAAAAAAGTAAAAAAGGAAAATTACCATTAAAGAAATCACTGGCTCCACTGGCGCAAAATGTACTATCTACCGTGCTATTTTACCGTTTAAAACTGATGCAAATATTAAACATGATTTAGAAAGCAAGATAATTGATTATGCCTTTAACACTAAATTCAATGGTAAAGGCGCAAATATCTTTTGTGAAAGAGAAACTGACACTGTTTCCGTGGTATTTATTGAAAATATGGATAGTTTGACCCCTATAGAAGTCGAAATTAATCTATAAGCCAAAATTAATTAATTGGCTAATCCGGCCTAAAATAAAGCTGGATTTGACAATCATGTTAACTATTCAGAAGAAAGAGAATAATTAAGTTTTGCCAAAAGCACGGGGGAGTGGTAAAGACACAGAGCGAATACGTCTGTCGAACGGAATTTAACACATTCGGGAAATCTGTAGTTCTATTTAACTGCCATGGGGCGTACGCTGTAGCTTTTACCGGTCCTCAGGAAAGATGTGGAGCAATAAAGAATTCACCCAGAGATGAGAAGTGAACAGCCTCGATGGTGTTTATGCACTTATTTGAAGTCCCTTGAAGGAAAGAGCTCTCCTTGTGTGCCGGTGGGTGAAATCCTGTCGGTTTTCACTGCTGTAGCCCGTTTACTCGTCTGATCGGGCTGTTCCGGAGCGTTGCCAGCCTGTCCATTGACTTCACCTGCTATAACCCCGATTAACCGGTTCAGATTAAAACATTTCTCAACCACCACATGGATGACTTCCCCTTCAATCTGAAGCTTCCCTTCGACCATCAGAAGCCTGCTTTGGAGAATCTCTTTGCGGTATTTCTCGAATACTTTGGCCCAGACCACCAGATTGACAAATCCGGACTCATCTTCAATCGTGATAAAGGTCACCCCTTTGGCCGTAATTGGCCGCTGACGAATGGTGATCAATCCGCAGACCTTCACCCCCGCTCCGTTAGGCATCGACTTCAACTCTCCCGAGGGAATCACGTTCAGCTTGTCCAGTTTCTTGCGGGCAAAGCTGACTGGATGGGCCTTCAGTGACAGCGACAAACTTGAATAATCCCGGATCACCTGCTCACCGGGAGTCATTAGGGGTAACGTCACGGGTTCTTCACTTGCGCTCTCCGATGGACTCCCCGTGAAGATACCTGTTGGGTTATCCTGCAACGCGAAGACCTCCCACAGTGCCTCACGTCGGGCAAGGCCGACAGAATGGAAGGCATCTGCCTCTACCAGCTTCTCCAGCGCTCCCTGAGTGACCCCGGCGTTGACCAAATCGTTGATCGTCCTATAAGGCTTGCTCCTCCCCGCAATGAGTGGCGCTACGTCATCCTCCCCCAATCCCTTTACCTGACGAAATCCCAAACGAATAGCATGGTATCGTCCGGTTTGCTCTTCGAGCGTGATATCCCACTGGGAATGATTGATATCCACCGGTCTAACCTCAACCCCATGCCGGCGAGCGTCGGTAACAATCTGTGCAGGCAGATAAAACCCCATGGGTTGACTGTTGAGCAGTGCAGCAGCAAATACTTCAGGATAATAGCATTTGATCCAGGCTGAGACATAAACCAGCAGTGCAAAAGAGGCGGCGTGACTTTCCGGAAATCCATAAGAGCCAAACCCTTCCAGTTGCTTGAACACCCGGGTGGCAAACTCTTCGGTGTAGCCGTTCCCCACCATCCCATTTACCAGCTTTTCCCGGTACCGGGTTACCTGCCCTTGGGCTTTGAACGTGGCCATGCTGCGCCGCAACCCGTCGGCCTCCGAGGGTGTAAATCCGGCTGCCATGATGGCGATCTCCATGGCCTGTTCCTGAAAGAGAGGGACGCCGAGGGTCCGCCCTAAAATCTCTTTCAACTCTTTAGAAGGAAAATCGACAGGCTCAAGACCACTCCGTCTTTTCAGATAGGGATGCACCATATCTCCTTGTATAGGCCCGGGTCGCACAATCGCTACCTCGATCACCAGGTCATAGAAGTTTTTAGGCTTCATCCGGGGAAGCATGGACATCTGCGCCCTGCTTTCAACTTGAAATACACCAACCGTATCTGCGTGACCGATCATCTCATAAACCCTGGGGTCATCCTGGGGAATGTTAGCCAGGGCGAGGTCGATGCCATAATGCGCTTTAGCCAAATCAAAAGCTTTACGGATGCAGGTGAGCATCCCCAGCGCCAGTACATCCACCTTCAAAAATCCCAGGGCTTCGATATCGTCCTTGTTCCACTCGATATTGGTTCGCTCAGCCATGCGGGCATTGATGATGGGGCAAAGGGAGTGCAGTTTGTTTTGGGTGATGATAAACCCTCCGGTGTGCTGGCCAAGCTGCCGGGGGAATCCTATGTACTGAAGTGTGAGCTCGATCGTTTTGCGTAGGTGGGGGTCTTTGGGGTCAAAGCCTTCCGATGAGGCTTTTTCTCCCTCCAGCCAACCCTCTCTGAGCTCGTGGCCCGATTTGGAAAGCCGGTCCAGCGTATCGACCGACAACCCCATGGCTTTGCCCACGTCGCGGATGGCCCCTTTCCAGTGTACCTGTGTAACGGTTGCCACAATCCCGGCCCGGTCGCGTCCATATTTTCCATAGATGTATTGCATTACCTCTTCCCGTCGTTCATGCTCGAAGTCCACGTCAATGTCGGGAGGTTCGTTGCGTGCATCCGACATGAACCGGGCAAAGAGTAGCTTGAATTTGGAGGGGTCTACGGAGGTGATGCCAAGACAGTAGCAGATCACCGAATTCGCTGCCGAGCCACGGCCCTGACACAGGATTCCCCGTTCGCGGGCAAAACGAACAAGGTCATAAACGGTAAGAAAATAGGAGGCATACTCTTTGCGGGCCACAAACTCCAACTCCATTTCGATGGTAGCCTTTATCTTTTGCGGAACCTCATTTCCGAAACGATCTGAAGCCCCCTTCCACACCAGTAGCCTCAGCTCCTCCATAGGACTTCTTCCATGGCTGACGATCTCTTCAGGGTAGATGTATTTTAATTCGTCGAGCGAGAAACAGCAACGCTCGGCCAACTGCTGCGCGTTACACAATGCATCGGGGTACTTTCTGAAGAGGCGTTCCATCTCTTCAACGGGTTTCATGAATCGTTCTGCGTTCTGGTAGAGCCGGAATCCCGCATTTTGAATGGTGCATTTTTCCCTGATACAGGTAAGGATATCCTGTAACTCCCTGCGTTCAGCCTCATGGTAATGTACATCGTTGGTGGCCACCATCGGTATATTGATTCGTGCGGACAATTGCGACAGTCTGTATATTCTTTTATGGTCATCGCTGCGGTAAGAGAAGCTGGCTCCCAGATAAAGGTTATGCTGGAATGCCTCGCGGTATTCTTCCAGTGCTTTGACAAATCCGGGATCAATCTCAAAATTGGGAAGCAATGTCGAAGGAGGCACTACGACAAACAGAATGTCGCTGACATGCTGGTAAACGTCGTTCCTGAACAGGTGGCATTCACCCTTTTCGGCCCTGAGGTTGCCGGTCGTAAGGAGTGCCGAAAGGCTGGAATAGGCTTCGATATTAGTCGGGTAAGCCAACAGGCTTGGGCCGTCCATTAGATCAAGCCGACAGGCGGGAATAAAGCGGATCGCCTTATCACGCGCCGCTACATGGGCACGGACAATCCCGGCCAATGTGTTGCGGTCGGTCACGGCGATGGCATCATAGCCCAATTCAACTGCTCTTTCCACCATCTCCTCCGGATGCGATCCGCCCCGGAGAAAGGAAAAATTAGTCGTCACCTGTAGTTCCGTGTAATTCATCTGAAAATAATTTGATTAAATTGGTCGGATGGAACTCGCATGCAAGAATTTTATACGATGATTATTTTATTAATTGGTCGTATAGAGCTCGCATATATGCTCGGTTCATCGGTGTTTGCGTTTTCAAACATGCTCGTTTCATCTCCTCTTAGTCGGTCATGCAAAGTATCCGTGGAGAAACCATTTGGGAGACTCGCCATCATAGAGTCCCAGTCTGAACAGCCAGTAACGAGCCCCGTTTTCGTCTTCAAGTTGGTAATAGTCTCTGGGCGGCCCGGTCTGGATCCACCACTCCTGTTCTATCCGCTCGGGGCCGTCGGCTTTTACAATATTGTAGAGTTTTCCCTTGTAACGAAAGTGAACGGGTGGGTAGTCGGGCAGGGGTACCATCACCTCAACCGGTTCGGGATGAGCCAAAAGGTGCAATGGCCTCAGTCGCTCTGTGCACCAATCGGTCTCAGGCTTCTCGTTCAATGTCGTTGCCTCCCTGATCGATAATTCCGGCCAGTAACGGTCTTGCGGCAGGTAGCGGTGGATGGCGTTCATTCCCACCTTTCCGGCAATCCGGTCAAGCAACTCGCTGATGGCCTTATGATCGGTGTTTTCAGTGGCCCAGAGCGACTCCTGGGTTTCGCTGACCTCCTCCACCAATGAGGCCTCCAGTTCGAACAACTCGATGCCCAGGGCTGGCTCAAGGGTCGGAATTTTCAGCTCGAAGAGTTTGAAAAGGTGTTCTGCGTTACACGATGCACGGTTCGTGCCGATGCTGATCTGCACCGTTTTCCCGTCGATACGGTGGCAGATGAAAATGCCTGAACGCAAGCCTTTTCCTTCCTTCGCTAACCTTTCGCAGAGGCTTTCCAGCAGGCGCTTCAGGGCAAAGCCGATTCCGGGTGCGGTCCGGATGGGTTCTATGCAGGGGAGTTGTTCCCTATAGAGGGGGGTAGGTTTGACATACTCCAGGGCTTCTGGCGCCTTACCCAGGGCTTGATCCAGCCTGTTTAAAAGAGCTTCACCAAAACGCCTGCGCAGGTTCGGGCGGGGAATATGACTGAACTGTCCGACCTGCTTGAATCCGAGTTTCTCCAACCGGTCCAGGGTGACAGCATCGAGCCTGATCGCTGCAGGTGGAAGGGATTGAAGGACCTGGGCCTGTCCGTCCGGCTCAACGATGGTCATGTTCTGACCAAAATGGGCCACTGCCCACGCGGCTCCGATCGTATCTGCGATGGCTGCACGGGTGTCATATCCGTTATGCTGAAAACAGCCGGTGATCGTTTCAAGGTAGGGGCGTTCCCCACCCCACAGGTGGGGGCAACCGGAAATATCCAGGAGCAGGCCGTCGGGAAAATCGGAAGCAACGAGCGGGGTATAGCGGATACTCCATTCTGCCAGCGCCTTCAGATGCTTTTCCTCTTCCGCCGGGTCATCGGGGAAGACCTTGATGGAGGGGTAGATGGCCTTCACGTCGGCAACCACCATTCCCTGCCTGATTCCCTCCTGTTCCAGGCTGGGACTGAAATCCTTCACCACCATCCGCCCCCGCACGTGGGCACTGAGCAGGAAGGGTTGATCCCTGAGCTCAGGATGGTGCCTCGCCATCCGGTCGGCTGCAAAGTGAGTGAAATAAATCGACAGAAAGCGCTTAGGCATAACGTTTTTCTACTTGTGACATTGCGACTTCGGTAACCGGAGTATGGTGGAAAGCGCCATCCCTCCATCCGACTGACCAGATGCCCGGCCTTCCGTTGCGGATCTTGACCAGTTCCACTTCCCAGAGGGGGAATCCCACCCCGGGCAACCCGTCGCTCACCACACTTGGCAGCGGCCTGATCTTCCACCGGGAGACACAGGCCAGGGTGTTCTCACTGCGCGGTTGCAGGCGATGCAGAAAACCGGTCACCCGGCTCTCCTCCACCGCCAGTTGCAGCCTTCTGGACTCATCAAAACTCACCTCGCGTAGTTCGGCCACCACGGCTGAAAGCGATTTGCATTTGAGCCCCTGTTCCATTGTCCAGAGGGCCTCTTTTTCATTTCTGACGTCAACGAAAATTACCTGGTGAGGTTCGATGCCAAATGATTTCAAGGCAGGCGGGAAGAGGCTGCGTCGTGTGCTCACCCACAGGCAGATGCTGCCATTTTTCATGAGCGTACTCAGTAGCCCTGAGATAAAGCCGGTTGAGGCAGCGGCACAGGCAGGCGAGGGACTGATAAATTCATGTACAGCCCCCATGGGGAGACACCTTCCTGGAAAAGCATCCGCCATCGGTCCAAGCCCGAAATCAAGCTGCCGCTCCTGGGGCAAAGGTCGGAATCCTTCCAACACTTCCAACTTTTCGCGCAGCTGCCTGAGGATCTCTTGCTTATTGACTACTCCTTCCATGCGAGAAATTGATCACCTTTGTTATGTTTATAACAACTCACTTATTACAAATATAGCGAATAAACGAGGGAGATCAAAGTTTATTTTTCAAAGCGAATGTTAAATTTCTCCGTCGGCGAAAGCAGAGACGGGGATGGTTTTACAATAACAGCCGAGTGTAATTTAAATGCTTCTGGGTGCAATTTGAAATTTGATTAAAGTTCAAAATTATTTTTTTGACAGCCACCACTCACAAATACGCTGAAAATCGCCATCAAAATGTACAACGGCAAAAAGAGAAAAGTAAAATTATTTTACCGCTATCGGAATTTATCAGACGGCTCTCGCCATCAGGTCGAGCTCAGGGTGGGCAAACTCTTTAACCGGAGCCCCTTTCAGCCATTCGTGCTCATTTTGGGGAGTGAGGATCACCGGCATTCGAAGTGTGGAGTTGTGGATTTTACTCATCAGGGGGTTGGCTTCAGTGGTGATGATTGTATAACTTTTGAGCACTTCCCCGGTGGATTTGTTAACCCATTCATTCCAAAGCCCCGCGTAGGCATAGAGCTCCTCTCCGGGCAAGGTGACCAGGTACTTCTTTTTATGTTTCCCTTTCGCATCCAGCCATTGCCATTCATAGAAGCCGTCGGCAATGACCAGACACCTGTTTTTCAGGCTATCCCTGAACGTGAGTTTCTTTTCAACTGATTCAATTCGTGCGTTAAGGGTGTATTGCCTGATACTGTTGTCCGTTGCCCATGGTGGTACCAGACCCCAGTGCAGAGGTGTGATGAGTCCAGGCTCGCGGTTAGTGATAACCGGTGTCAAAGGAAAGGTAAACCCGTTAAATTCATTGACCGGCAGCGACAATTCCGTTTCTAGTTCCTTTGCAATGCCTGCGTTGAATCTGTAAATCAATGCAGCCGGGAGTTTTACTAATCGGCTAAAATAACACATAGTGCCTGAATTGTAATAGTTTAATAAACACTGAATGTATTGCGAGGAGACAAAGCGACTGATATGATTCACAAAATTAATATCTCATTTGCCGAATTATCTTGCCGGTGTCGTAAAATAAAAACGGTATCATTGACTAAAATAAAAACTCAATATTTTTTTACTTCACGGGTACAAAAACTAACTATTTGTTTTGTTGGTTATATCTATTTCACAAAAAAGCCAATTAGTTATATGTTTTTTGATTTACTCTTTGGCACACTTATTTGAACATACTCGTACTACACGATATTGAGAACATTTCAACCTGTAATACCTTGTCAAATTTGCTTTTCAAACAATTCCGCCTCATCCGTTTTATTATCTTTGCGCTTTTATAATTATGATGCAATAATGAACTTTATATAATGCGTTTAATATCTACTCTTTTTCTTTTTTTCTTGCTGTATACAATATCAGGCCGGGCGCAATCGGTTCCTTTAGATTCAGCCGAGGTCGTAAAACCTTCGAAGTACTTACTGAGTGCAAAGGGTCCTTCAGGAGAAGTGATATTGACGACGGGGCGTATTGTTAAGGCCATTGCAATAAGTCGTCCCCAAAGCATGGAAATAGCCCGTATTTATTTGCATTATATTGCTAAAGTCAAATTGAAGACTGATGTTACAGGTCTGTCGTTAGCTACGGTTTCTTTCAGTTCAATGAAGCTTTCGGGCGATCTGGTTTATAAGGGATTTAATATCAAAGATTATATCTTCCCGTCCCGTGTTACTTTTAGATTGATACTACCCGGTTCTTCGAAGGAAGCAGGTAAATTGAAAGAAGTATTGGTGACGGTCAAAGCGGCTAACGTGATAAATGGCAACTGTACCGTTTCCGTTCCGCTGCACAAAAAGATTTCCGAAATCCCTGCAATAGATAAATTGGCTTTCTATCATTCGGATGATGATTATGAAAGGGCGGAAAGTCAAATGAAACTGATTGACCGCTATTTTACCGCCGGATGGCTGATACAACGCTC
>JAUZOX010000170.1 GCA_030706265.1 Bacteroidota bacterium
ACAGGAAACAAACGGGCGACCAGAAAGACTCCGGCGACCACCATCGTGGCTGCATGGATCAATGCAGAAACGGGGGTCGGGCCCTCCATGGCATCCGGAAGCCAGATATGCAGTGGGAACATGGCAGATTTCCCGGCACCACCGGCAAAGACAAGTAACAATGCCCATGAAAGCGTGGACAAGCCAAGAAAAGTAGTTCCGGTAAATGCAGAGATATAAGGCGATCCTGATATCGTCAACCTGTCAATCAGCGTAAAGAAATCGAGTGTCTTGGCCCCGAAGCTCAGCATCAGGATGCCGATCAGAAATCCAAGGTCGGCAAAACGGGTTACGATGAAGGCTTTCTTGGCGGCTGCTATGGCCGACGGTTTGGTGAAGTAAAACCCGATGAGCAGGAATGAAGATATTCCGACCAACTCCCAGCACATATACATCTGGAAGAGGTTGACGGCCACCACCAGGCCAAGCATGGAAAAGGAAAAGAGCGACAGGTAAGCATAATACAGGGTAAACCGGTCCTCGCCCTTCATGTAGTTGAGGCTGTAAAGATGCACCATGGCCGATACAAAACTGATCACAATCAGCATCATCACTGAAATGGGGTCAAGCACAATCCCCATATCGATAGAGAGGTTTTCGTTGAATTGCAACCAGGAAAACCGGGTCACAATGTGTTTAACATAGGTTCCATCCACATGACCAAAGCCGAAGAAATATCCATAGGCTACATACAGCGACAATATTGCGGTAATGGCCAGCGACAGGGTCCCTATGATCCCTGATATTTCCGGTTTGATCCTTTTACCAAAGAGCGAAAGCAATATGAAACTGAAAAAGGGTAAAAACAGGATAATTTCTGATGACAAATCGTAACTCATAAGCTTAATATTTCATGGTATCCGTATCATCGATATCAATCGTATTGAAGCGGCGATACAAGTTGATGATAATAGCTATAGCCAGTGAAACCTCGGCTGCAGCAATCGTAATGATAAATAAAGTAAAGAACACCCCCTCCAGTTGATGCGGATAGAGGTATTTGTTGAAGGCGATAAAATTGATGTTGACGCTGTTCAGGATGAGTTCTATCGACATGAGGACGGTGATAAGGTTACGGCGTGAGAAGAAGCCGTAGATTCCCAAAAAGAAAAGGATCGTGCTCAGGATTAAGACATGTGACAACGGGACTTGTTCCATCATTCTGTTTTGAGTTTATTGGTTCTTGGATTTCATGGCAATTACAATACTTCCGACCAGTGCAGCCAGTAAAAGGATACTCACTACCTCAAAAGGAAATACGTAACCAAAGTTCTTATAATTAATCAACTGCAGTCCGATATTCCTGACCGACGGGTCGAGGGGCGCAATACCGGCAGGGGTAAAAGCATGTGTGGTGATCATCCCGATGGAGAAAATCAACCCCGCTGCCGATAACAATGCCGCAGAGAGGACCCGTCCCCATTTTCTGGGGGTGGCCTTATCATTTCCGGATGAGGTAAGGAAAATGGAAAAGATGATCAAAACGACGATGCCACCCACGTAAACCACAACCTGTAAGGCTGCCACAAACTGCATTTCCATGAGAATGTAAACACCGGCAATGCCGATCAGGGCGAGCAGTAAAAAGATCGCAGCCCTGAAAATTCGTTTCGTAAAAACGGTCAGCGCCCCAAAGGTCACTATCAGGGCCGACAGGACGTAAAAGATAACGGCTGAAGCACTCATATTTTTTTAGTTGATTTTAGTTTCGAACCGGGATGGTTTAATTTTTTGATCAGTTCCTTCCGGTCGTACACACTGTGTTCAAATGTATTCTGCATCTTAATGGCATTCTGCGGGCAAGCTTCGATGCATTGCGCACAAAAGGTGCACATCCCCAGATTATAGATCCATTCGTCCAATATCTTTTTCTTTTTCCCATCCTCGGTTTCTTCGGTGATCGATGTGATTTTGATGGTTCCGTTCGGACAGGTCATTTCACACATCCGGCATGCAGTACAACCATGCTCGTTGTTTTCATCATGGATTAAGACGACTTCGCCTTTAAAGGCTTCAGGGATATATAAAGTCTTCCGGTTCTCAGGATATTGCTGGGTTAAGATGGTCTTAGGATGCGATAGATAGTAAAAAGTAAGTCGCATTCCCGTCCAAAGTGATTTGAACGCGGAAAATATGCTACTGAAATATCTGAACAATGCTTTCATTTTGTTTAAAATCTGGTATTAAAAATGCCAACCCATGATGGTAATAAATGCGGCAATTACAATATTGATGATGCTTAAGGGCAACAAATATTTCCACTCGAGTTTCAAAAGCTGGTCGATTCGCATGCGGGGGAAGGTCCACCGGAACCACATGATCAGGAACAGGATAAAAAAGGTCTTGCCAAAGAACCAAATAAAAGAAGGAACATAATCCATCAGATGGTTAAATGCCTCAAAACCCACGATATGGAAAGGCATCCATCCTCCAAGGAAAACGGTTGTGCCTACCATTGAAACGATAAACATGTTGGTGTATTCTGCCAGAAAGAACATGGCGAACTGCATCCCGGAGTATTCGGTATGGAAACCGGCGGTCAGTTCCTGCTCCGCCTCAGCCAGGTCGAATGGGGCACGGTTTAACTCGGCGGTGCTTGCAATGACAAATACCACAAAGGCAAACATGGCCGGTAAATGTCCCTTGAAGATCCACCATCCGTCGGACTGGGAAAGAATGATGTCGTGAATGGAAAGGCTGCCACACATGATGACGATGGCAATGATAGAAAGGCCGGCCGATAATTCGTAACTCACAATCTGGGCGCCACTGCGCATGCCGCCTAACAGGGAGTATTTGTTATTGCTTGACCAACCTGCCATCAGTATGCCGATAACGCCGATTGATGAAACCGCAGAAATATAGAGAACCCCAATATTCAGATCCCACAACTGCAAACCGGGTGCAAAGGAGAAAGGAGCCAAGGCCAGAAAACTCACGGTGAGTACCACAAAAGGTGCCAGACTAAACAATAGCTTATCCGCTCCGTTTGGCGTCAGACACTCTTTCAGCAGTAACTTCAATACATCGGCAAAAGCCTGCATGGATCCCCAGAGACCAACCCGCATGGGGCCAAGACGCAGCTGCATGAAACCCGCAACCTTGCGTTCCATGTATATCATGGCCACCGCCATGATAACGACCAATAGGATCATGGCAAGGCCAACCAATAAGGCTTCACTTGCAACGACCCATCCGGGATTCAGATAACCGGACAACATCTGATGAATCCAAAGTGTGATATCCTTAAAACCAATCATTAAAATCATATCATAATTAATTTGTCGATTTGACGACGTGACGACCGTTCACTATCTGTCAATATCGGGTATAATCAAATCAAGAGTTGCCATTATCGCCACCAAATCACCAATTTTTGAATCCTTTGCAATATATTGCAACGCACCCAGATTGGAAAAATTGGGAGTACGGTATTTAATCCGGTATGGGGTCTTGTTGCCATCGCTGACCACAAAAACGCCAAGTTCACCACGGGCTGTTTCAACACGCTGATAGTATTCGCCTTCCGGCAGTCTGATGATTCCCTTTACCCTGGCACGATAATCGCCTTCAGGAATATTATCGATCAGCTGATCGATGATGTGCATGGACTGCTTCATCTCTTCGATGCGCACCAGATAACGGGTAAAACTATCGCCCTTGTCCATGACGATTTCACTGAAATCAAGCTTTTCATACCCATCGTAAGGATGCAGTTTCCGGATGTCGCAGCTGATGCCCGATGCACGTGCCACGGGACCTGAGGCGCCCAGCGAAATGGCTAAATCCCTGGGTAAGAAACCGACATTCTGTGTCCTCTTTTGAAAAATAATATTACCGGTCAACAGTTTATCATATTCATGGATATTGACCTTAAACTGTTTGATCAGCGCTTTTACCTTTTTGACAAAATCAGGATGCAAGTCGTTCATCACACCGCCCGGAGTGATGTAGTTCATCGTCAGCCGCGTGCCACAGGTTTCCTCGAATATTTCGAGTATCTGTTCCCGTTCGCGGAACGCAAAGAAGAATGGTGAAACGGCACCCATATCAAGTCCGGCAGAGCCCCACCACAACTGATGAGATGCCAGCCGCTGAAGCTCGACCATCAGAATACGGATTGCTTTTGCCCGGTCGGGAACTTCAATCTGCAATCCTTTTTCGACCAGCAAAGAACAAGCCTGGTTATTCATGTGAGCCGACAGGTAATCCATGCGGCTGGTCAGGTAAATAGACTGCCGGTATCCCAACGACTCGGAGATCTTTTCTATTCCCCGATGGATATAACCCAGATGAGGCTCGATTTCAAGGATCTTTTCGCCATCAAGCTTGATCCGGAGATGAAGGACACCATGCGTAGAAGGATGCTGAGGACCGACATTAATGACAAATTCGCCGGGGGTATCCTCCAGTGGGATTAATTGTTTAGGAATTTCCATTGATGACTACGGGATTAAGATATTGGCATCGGTATAATCTTTGCGAAGCGGATAACCCTGCCACTCATCGCCAAGGATAATCCTTCGAAGATTGGGATGGTTTAAAAACCGGATTCCGAAAAGATCGAATATTTCGTTTTCAAATAATTCGGCAGCCTTCCAGATAGAAAATATTGATTCTAACTCAGGGTGTTCGCGATCGTCGAGTAAGACCTTGACGACCAAATCATGCCTGAAGGTTGTGGATGACAGGTGATATATGACTTCAAACCGCGTCTTATAATCAACGGCAGTCTGACAAAAGAGCAGATCAAAATCGGTTGACGGGGCCTCTCTGAGTGATTTGAGAAGCGACAACAACTGGCCTTGTTCAACAATAACGACAGGAAAATCAATCGTATCTTCAAATTTGCATGTTGGAAAATTTACTTCCAAATATGCTTTTAGTTCTTCTTTGCTCATTCCTCTTGCTTTGTTTTTGGACTGTCGATCACATAGGCCCTTGATTTTTTAATCTTGGCCTGCAGCGCCATCATCCCTTCCAGCAAGGCTTCGGGACGGGGTGGGCATCCGGGAATGTAAACGTCAACCGGAATGATTGTGTCAACCCCTTTCACGACAGAATAAGAGTAATAGTAAAACGGCCCGCCCGAGATGGTACAAGAACCCATTGCAATGACATACTTTGGATTTGCCATCTGGTTATACAATCGTTTTAATACCGGGGCCATCTTGGTACAAATTGTGCCGGCCACGATGATTAAATCGGCCTGGCGGGGTGTGGCACGTGCCACCTCAAAACCAAAACGGCTCCAGTCGTATTTGGCCGAAGCTGCCGACATCATCTCGATGGCACAGCAACTCGTTCCAAAGGTCAATGGCCACAATGAATTGCTCCGGGCCCAGTTGGCCAGCTTATCAATACTGGTTACAAAGAAATTTGCTTGTCCGGCATCATCACGATAAACTTCACCGGGAAAAGTATTGAGATTATCTTCGGTTACACCCATGTAAGTGCTTTCTTTTTATATGCATATAAAAGTCCCATGAACAGGAACAGCGAGAAGATGAGGATTTCGGTAAATGCAACCATCCCGATTTCTTTTAATACAACAGCCCAGGGATAGAGAAATACGATTTCAACATCGAAAACAAGAAAAATCAGCGAAAAGAGGTAATAACCCACATTGAATTGGACCCAGGTCGTTCCTTCGGTCTGAATACCGCATTCATAGGCTTCTCCCTTTTCAGTGTTGTAGGTCTTGATGGAAAATACTTTGCCTAAACCTATGGCCAGTCCGGCAAACAAAATTCCACAAAACATCAGTAAAATGAGCGAACCACTTCCCATAACGATGGTTTTTAATTAACGGGGCAAAGGTACAATTTCCTATTATAATTTTAACATTTTTAAAAAATATATTTCAATTAAGTACTGATTTACCTATATAGTAAGTAAACTTCTTGATTTGCAGTCAGATTAAAAAACGCATATTGCTTACAGATACATGTAAAAAAATACTTATGAAGTTATATAGGGCCTATATGATAATATTGACGGCATAATCATAAGACGTAACTGCACCTTTAAACAGGACAAAAGGCAAAAATGTTACTCTTTTTAAATGTGGTGTTATTATATATATTAATATTTTTCTATATCGATTTCCAGACTTTAATGGTTGAGTTTACTGTGCTTGCGGCCATATAAGAAATAGACCACCAAACCGATGGCCATCCAAACAAATAACCGTTCCCATGTACTGTTAGGCAAAGCAAACATCTGTGCAAAACAAACTAAGATACCGGCAATGGGAACAA
>JAUZOX010000171.1 GCA_030706265.1 Bacteroidota bacterium
CTAATTCTCATTGCCATAGAATGCCACTGTGCGGATTGACTTGTTCATTTCATCCGAAGCGATCTGTCCGTCCTTTAGACGCACGATACGGTGAGCATGTAAGGCGATATCTTCTTCGTGCGTTACCAGCACAATCGTGTTTCCGGTCTTATGGATCTGTTCGATCAGGCCCATGATTTCATGAGAGGTCTTGGAGTCGAGGTTTCCGGTTGGTTCGTCAGCCAGGATGATGGAAGGACTGTTTACCAAGGCGCGGGCTACTGCCACACGTTGACGTTGTCCTCCGGAGAGTTCATTGGGCTTATGATACATACGGTCCTCCAGTTTAACGTCGGCCAGCACCTCCTTGGCGCGTTCCAGACGTTGTACCTTGGGAATTCCTGCATAGATCTGCGGCAACATCACATTTTCGAGTGCGCTGGACCTTGGAAGTAAATTAAAAGTCTGAAATACGAAACCAATTTCACGATTGCGGATTTCTGCAAGGGAGTTGTCATCAAGTTTACTGACGTCATTGTCATTGAGCCAGTATTGACCGCTGGAAGCGGTGTCCAAACAACCCAACAGGTTCATCAGCGTGGATTTGCCGGAACCCGAAGGACCCATCAATGCTACAAATTCTCCTTGATATATTGTGAGCGAAACCTTGCGAAGGGCATGTACGACTTCGGTACCAACACGGTAATTTCTAACAATATCAATTAGTTTGATGACTTCCTTTTTCATAGGTTACTAATTAGTGTTAAATGGGGCACATGGAACTCGCATGGATGATATTCATCGTTGTTTGTGCTTCTCAGGCATGCTCGGTTCATGGTTTTATAATAATTCTTTTGTCTTGCTTAATAGCAGAAATCGTGAAAGGAATCTGCAAAAATATCACATTGTCTTTCAGATTCAAAAATAACGATTTTTATTCCATTTTTTGCAAATGTATAATATTTTGATATTTTCTAATAAGAAATTATAAAATCCTGTTTACTAAGCTCTTTTTTGAAGAAAACCAGTCCAAACTGAAACAGATCCAATGTGAGAGTGACCGATTTATGGCTGCAAATGGCATTCCATGCCTCGTTCATCTCCTTTGACCAGTGGATATCATCGAAAATCAACACGGTATCGTTGTGCGATTTCAGGAGACAGCTTTCGAAGTAACGGATCGTCGGATCCTTGCGGTGGTTGCCATCGATGAATGCCATATCGAGTTTGGGAACACGATCGATGATTGTCTCCAGCAGCCGGTCGAAGTTGCCGATTTCCTGCCTTACGTTGTAGATGCCGAGCCGGGCAAAGTTCTCTTTCGCCTTTTGTGCAATGCCCTCGCAGCCTTCCACCGTGATGACCGAGGCACCGGGATTGGCAATGGCCATGTACGCCGTGCTGATGCCCAGGCTGGTGCCCAGTTCGAGAATGGACCCGGGTTGCAGGTATTTGACAAGCCGGTATAACAACTCCCCGTATTTGGGTCTGATGCTGTTGTTTTTGTAAAGAGCCGCGACACTCTTATGGGATGGAGCATTGTCCTGGCCTCCGATGCCGGCTCCCAGATCGGTCACTTCGACCTCGGTGAGGTCTTTCCGAAGCTGCTTCCGGAGCAGGTCTATTCTTTGATAGTCCGGATAACGCCGGCGATCGTTTACCACCTTTCTCACCAGATCAAAGGCAAAGGGGGAATGCAAGTGATGGACATTGATCCCTTTGCGTTTGTAATTGAGATAGCTGTTGAATTGAAATGTGATCTTTCCCATTGTTTGACTGTGTGGGCAGCCTCTTCATCAACCTGTCTCAGGTATTGAATTTCTGCCCTGCTCTTAACGTGACCTATGACAAGGCAAATGTAATCAAAGCCCGGTTTTTAAACAATGATAAATAAAGCGAGGCCTGCCGATCAAAAGGCAAGCAGGATCCATAAAAGGGCTGGGGAATAAGTTAACATAAAATGGAACCGGCCCGGTTGATCTTTCGCCAAATAATGACTAAATTTGAATAAAATAAAGAGATGTTGTTCTCCCGGGTGGAAACCAAAGATTAAATTCAGATTAACAACTTTTAAAATCGAAAAAATATGGATAAACTGATTGCATGTTGCGGATTAGACTGTGCTACTTGTGATGCAAGGATAGCCACGGTGGCAGATGACGATAAACTGCGTGAAGAAACGGCAAAGAAATGGAAAGAACAATTCAATGCCCCCAACATTTTGCCCGAAACCATTAACTGCACCGGCTGCAGGGAAGAGGGCGCTAAGTTTGCACATTGCTATGAATGTGAAATCCGGAATTGTGTTACGAACAAAGGCTATGCCACCTGTGCCGATTGTGATAGTCTGGAAAGCTGCCAGATAGTTGGAGAAGTTCTCAAATTCGTTCCCGAGGCTTTGGAAAACCTCAAAAAGCTGAACTGAAAACGTGAACATGCGTACCGGTTGTGGGTACGGAATATGAAATTGTTTGGTCGATTAAACTCCCCGGATAAATGCGTACGGATTTATCCGGGGAGTACGAAGTGTTGCACGACTGAGAATAACCGGATACTCCCACGGGGCTTAAAGTTTTGTTAAAAATGCCCCTGCCGGCTTGATCCTTTTGAAAATTAAGGACTCCTCTCTCTTTCCGTTTTTACATTTAAACTATTTTTGATCGCTGAATTCAAGACCTTCATCTGACCCAAAGAAGGGAATTCGGGGAAAAGAGTTTACATTGAAAAACCGGAGAATGGTGAATCGTTATAAAATATCGTTGCTTGGTGCATTGCTCATGTTCAGTTGCCTTGTCGCGCCGGCTCAAAAGAAACAGGGCTACCATGCCATCAACTCCGGAATTCCCTGGTTCGACGGAAAGGGGAATGCGATAAGCGCCCACGGGGCCAACATCATCATGGACAAGGGCCGTTATTACCTCTTTGGCGAATATAAAAGCGATACCAGCAATGCCTTTAACGGGTTCAGCTGTTATTCCTCTGCCGATTTGTGCAACTGGAAGTTCGAGAACATGGCTTTGCCGGTGCAGGATACCGGTAAACTCGGTCCCGGCCGCGTCGGCGAACGGGTCAAGATATTGAAATGTCCCGCTACCGGCGAGTACGTGATGTTTATGCATGCCGACGACATGGGCTATAAGGACCAGTTCATCGGCTATGCCACCTGCAATACCATAAACGGCACTTATAAATTCAGGGGGCCGCTGCTTTTCGACGGGAAGCCGATCAAAAAATGGGACATGGGCGTCTTTCAGGATACCGATGGAAGCGGCTATGTGATTACCCATTCCGGGAACCTCTATAAGCTCAGCGGCGACTACAAAAGCGTTACGGAGCAGGTGGTTAAAGACATGACCCAGCAATGCGAGGCTCCTGCCATCTTTAAAAAAAGCGGCGTTTATTTTTGGCTGGGCTCCGATCTGACCTCCTGGGAGCGAAACGACAACTACTACTTTACGGCCACTTCGCTCAAGGGTCCCTGGACGCCACGGGGAAATTTTGCGCCCAGGGGTACGCTGACCTTTAACTCGCAAACCACCTATGTCCTTACCATTGCAGGCGCCGAGGATACGACCTATATGTATATGGGCGACCGTTGGGCGTTTCCACATCAGAATTCGGCCGCCACTTATGTCTGGCAACCCCTCATCGTGAAAGGGACTACACTGTCGCTTCCCGGCTTTAGACAAAGCTGGCAAGTCGACCCTTCAACAGGAAAATGGATCCTTTCTTCCATAAAAGGAAAGGCCATTGCCCATACGGATACAAAATCAATTCAGTACTCCGGCAAATGGATCCATTCACCAAAAACCGACAGTCTGTCCGACAGCCGCTCCGACACCAGGGGCGCCTCATTCTCGGTCAGCTTTACCGGAACGCAAATCGGCTTTTATGGCGTGGCCGGAAAAGACGGAGGCTATGCCCGGGTGAAGATTCAGGACAATAAGGGTAAAACCGTTCTTTCGTCTCTTGTCGATATGTATTGCAACTATACCGAATGCTCCCTTAAGTTTCTGAGTCCGGTTCTGGAAAAGGGTAAATACACCCTGAGCGTCACCGTCACGGGTGAACATGGCAACTGGTCGGATAAAAAAAAGAACACTTTCGGCAGTACCGGTAATTTCATTTCTGTAAACAAAGTATTGATTCAAAACCAATGATATGAAGCTCTTACGACACGCAAAAACTATTTTAATTATCGCTTTCTTCTTCTTAGGCACCATGTCTGCCCTCTTTGCGCAGAATGAACCCGCATGGGATAACACCTCGGGGACCACCTGGAACAGCGCTTTTCAAAAGGTCGGGATCCCCTCGACTGCAGACGGAAAGGTGCAAGAGGCCTATCTGCATTCGTCTCAAAGCAAGACCCGGAAGCCCCTCATCGTCAGTTTGCATACCTGGAGCGGAAATTATACCCAGGCTGATCCTTTGACCAATGAAATCCTGGCCCGCGACTGGAATTACATACATCCCGATTTCAGGGGCAAAAACGGTTCACCGGAGTCAACGGGAAGTCCGCTGGTCATCTCCGACATCGAAGATGCCATTCAATATGCCTTGAAGCACACCAACGCCGATCCGGAAGATGTACATATCATAGGAGTCTCGGGCGGAGGCTACGCGGCACTGGAAGCCTATATGAACATCCGCTATCCTGTGAAATCGTTCTCGGCCTGGGCGTCGATATCCGACCTGGAGGCCTGGTATTGGGAGTCCAGGGGACGTAAGCAAAAATATGCCGCCGACATCCTGAAGGCCGTTTCAAAGGATACTGTTTTGAACCGCGATGAGGCGTTGCGCCGTTCGCCATTGGCGCAGAAGTACCCTCATGAACTGCGCAAAGATGCCAGGCTCTACATTTATGAAGGGGTGAACGACGGTTACGACGGCTCAGTTCCCATCACCCAATCCATCAACATGTACAACCGGCTGGCCGGCGAATTGAAATACGGCTTTTCCAACCTCGACCAGATCATGCCCAGGGCAGCAACCGATACCAACCTGGTTTCAGAAAAAGAAATCATCAGCCTGGTCACAAAGCGCATGAATCCGGATTACGATAAAAAGGCCTCTTTGTTTGGTCGCAATATCTGGCTCTCACGGGAATATCAAAATATCAGCCTGACTATTTTCGAGGGGACCCACGAGCAGCTCCCACAGGCCCTGGGGTTGATTCCATATAACAAAACGACTCCGTTGGAATACAATATTTTAACTTTGGGTGACTCTAACGGTGAAATCAAAGACGGTTGGGTAGACCAGTTGAAGAAGATGTTGCCCCGGTCGAATATCGTCAACATCTCCAAAAGCGGCAGGACGATTGGTTTCAATAACCTGGGCAAAAAGGAACTGAATGAATTGGCCAATATCGACAGCTTTCTGGATCAGGCCCAGCAGAAAACCGGAAGCCGGAAATACGATTTTATCGTCGTTTGCCTGGGAACCAACGATACCAAGGCCGAATACGCCGACCGGCAAAATGAGGTGGTCGCCAACTTCGAGCAGCTGTTAAAGAAAATCAAGGAGCATCCGCTTTACCGGAAAACCCGGCCACAGCTGATCTATGTCACTCCTCCACCTGTCCGGGCCACAAACATCGAAGCCAAGTATGTGGGATGTACCGAACGGATTGCCAGGCTGATACACCAGTTTACCGCGATCGCCATCCAAAAGGGTTTCAAGGTGATCGATGTTTATCATCCCTTATTGGGAATACTGGACTATTATTCCAGGGACGGGGTTCACATGGCCGGTGCAGGACAGGAAATTGTGGCATCCAGGATCATTGAGGAGTTACAAAAAAGCCGTTGATTTAAGGAGGCGTTCCAAAACACATTTCCGGAACCATTACCTGCTCCCGGGATTTACAGGCAATCCGGAATGGTGATACAGCAGGCTCAATGCTTCTGCATCATTCATTTTGTTTATATTTTTATGCGTGTTTCCCTGAATTGGAGCAAACTCAATCCCCAGCTGTTTTTTTAAGAGAAGCTATCTTCTGTCTCATTATTAACATTAACCGACTCATTTTTTTTTGTAAACCAAGTCAGGACGGATTGTCAACTTGAGTAGGATGACATTCAAATAATTGTCAACTTTTTTTTGGACTGTCCCTGGAGATAACATCCTGGGATAAAGTGTCTTTTTTTTAGGGGATATTGGTATATAACCGGTATATGAAGGGTATATAACTTACCCCTGTCTCGTACCAGTCTCGTACGTGTCTCGTACCTGTCTCGTACCTGTCTCGCTCTATAGTACGAAACACGTACGAGACACGTACGAAACAACAGCGAAACATGTACGAGACAG
>JAUZOX010000172.1 GCA_030706265.1 Bacteroidota bacterium
AAGATCTCCCCCTTGTAAACATCGAATGAAAGATGGTCATTTGCCACGAAGCGGCCAAAACGTTTGACCAGGTCCCTGACATAGATGATCGTTTCGCGAGGGTCTGTACTATATAAAATCTCAGGCATGGGCATGATGTTTTTCCATCAGGTACATAAAACAATCTTCTATTCCGGCCTCGATGGGTTTGATATCAAAGCCTTTTTGCCCTTTCGCTTTCAGATAGTCTTCAAGATCCGTGATGTTAAAGGTGGCGTCAGTGACATGGAGATGGATGCTGTCGCCGAAAGGATAGGCTGACACGGCACGATCATACTGTTGCAGTTCATGCAATATGCTGTACATCTCCCTGGAGGTTACGGCAAACATCCTGCCCGGCTGCTTGTTGGTAATGGCCTGAGGCGTATCGATATCCATCAGCCGGCCCTGCTGGATCAGGGCAACCCGGTCACAGCGCGAGGCCTCATCCATATATGGGGTTGAAACCACGATTGCAATATCCTGTTGCTGAAGTCGTTTCAGCATTTCCCAAAATTCGGTACGCGAAACAGCATCGACACCCGTGGTCGGCTCGTCGAGAAAAAGGACTTTGGGTTTATGGATGAGTGCACACGAGAGGGCCAGTTTTTGTTTCATCCCGCCGCTCAGTTTTCCGACCAGCCTGTTTTTAAAAGGAGCTATCTGCTTATAGATGTCTTCAACCAAATAGTAATTTTCTTTCACGGTCGTCTTGAAGATGCCCGCAAAGAAATTCAGGTTTTCTTCTACCGTCAGATCCTGGTAGAGTGAAAAGCGACCAGGCATGTATCCTACTATTTTCCGGATCGCTTTATAGTCTTTCACCACGTCATAACCATTTACCTTGGCGGTTCCGGTATCCGGGATCAGCAGAGTGGTCAGAATCCGGAACAGGGTCGTCTTTCCGGCTCCGTCGGGACCTATAAAGCCAAACAGTTCTCCCGGCCTTACCTCAAAGCTCAACCCCGACAAGGCTTTAACCTGTCCATATGCTTTGTGAACATCTTTAACTACAACGGGAAGATCCATCTGAACGTTTTAATGAATGATTTAATCAAGATACAATGATGCCACGAAATAATTATTGTTTTCGGAGTTGTACTTCTTTGGTCCAGACAACGGTTCTGTTTAATCCCATCCATTGTTTTCCGATGTATCCGCTTACTTTGAGCGTCCTGGCATCAGAAAAACGTATGAAGCATTTATAGGTTTTCCCACTGAGCGGATCATAGATCGTGCCGTCGCTCCATTCATCTTTATCGGCATCATAGGAGAAATTATTTAATAAACCCATTCCCAATACGGGACGGGTCCTTAGATTTGCCGAAGGATTATTTTTATCGACTTTGGGCTTTCCGTTTTCCAGCATCTCTGCCAGCCATGCAATTTTACCATGGTATTTTCCGTCGGTGCCCTTAAAGACATGTACCTGTGATTTCTCTTTGTTGGTCTTATCATCACGGGTAAGATAAAAACCCTCGATGCGATCAGCCTTATTTTGTGCAAATACCGGAGTCGTAATGGTCAGTATTAAAACCAGCAACAAATGATTTTTAATTTTATTCATCCGTAAATAATTTGATTAAATTGGGTCGTATGGAACTCGCAAGTATGCTCGTCTTATCCTTAATTTTTTTGAGATTATCCTTTAAAAATTCACTTCAGCCGGCATCCCGATCTTGAGGCTGCCATCATTTTTTACCTTTATCTTAACGGCATACACCAGGTTAACACGTTCATCCCGGGTTTGAATGATCTTGGGAGTAAACTCCGACTGATCCGAAACCCAGGAGACCTTCCCGATGGTCTTTTTGATTGTTCCATTCGGCCGGTCGACAAGCACCTTCACCTCTTTTCCAATCTTAACATCCGATAACTGGCTTCCGCTTACATAGACTTTCAAATCCAGCGTGGAGATATCGGCGATTTTATACATGGCTTTGCCTGTTGTCATCATTTCATTGGCCTGGACATATTTGGCCAATACGGTTCCCTTGACCGGATTCATAATATGGCACTTCCTGATTTGTTCTTTCAGCTCATCTATCTGGCGACGGACGACAGCGGCATCATCTTTTACACCTTTGAACTGGACGGTGATTGCATCTTTCTGTTTCCCGTTGACGTCAATGGCGCCGTTGATGTCATCCATCTGTTTTTGCGTAGCGGCCTTATCTTTAAACATGCCTTCGATCCTGTTTTTGTCTGTTTGCAGGTTCTCGGTTTGTTTATCCAGAACGGCTATCTGGGCATTCAGGTTGTCGGTTCTTGAACCCACCGCTGCCAGCTGCGCCTTTAACTGCAATAACCGCAATTGGGTATCAACGGTATCGATGAGACCTACCGGAACACCTGAATTTAGTGTTTGGCCCTCTTCCAGGTTGAATGACAACAGTTTGCCATTTGCTTCTGCCGAAATAGTCGTTTCGATTGCTTCAAAGTTGCCGTAAGCGTCCGATCGTTCCTTGTTCGGATTACAGGCAGCCAGCAAAAGTAATGTTGCAAATAGATATGATGCTTTCATTAGTGAATGGTTTTATATTAAGGTCTTTTTTGAAACCATAAGCAGTTATTTATTGAGGGTGTTTTCAAATATGCCCGGTTTCATTGGACCTGTTTTATTAGTTTCGTTTATGGGCTAATAGAATGATTTATGATCTGTTATTTTTGTCCCATTGTGATCAGGTAATCAATCTTGGCCTGCACAAGCTTAACGAGATGGGTCTTCATATCGAGCCTGGCCTGGAGTTCTGCATTGACCTCGGTCAGGTAATCGGATGAAGTGATCACCCCGTTGTCCAGTTGGGATGCAGCAGATAACTTAATCTCAGTCCTCAGTTGAATGATCCTGTTATCCGTTTCAATCAAAGACTGATATTTGTTGATCTCTGAACGGTTGTTTTGTATGGCGATCCGCAGGTTCTGATTAAACGAATCCTTTTGGGTTTCAATAATGCTTTTCTGTACCCCCAATGACTGACGCTCATTGTTTTTCTGATTCCAGTCCCAGACATTCCAGCTCAGCTTTGCCCCCACCGTGGCAAAGGTTTTGAATTCGTTTGAAAGCATGTTGAAACCGGGCCGGCCATAGCCCACTGATCCAAAACCTGAAAGTCTCGGCTTATTTTTGGTATCGGTCAGTTTGTCCATACCGGTCAATTTGTCTTTCTGGAGTTCAAACAGTTTTAGTTCGGGTCGCTTGATGTCTGTTAGTCCCGGATTGATATCCGGTTCGGGAAGTTGCAGGACTGACGAGCTGGTCATGCTGATTCCGGTTAACTCAACCAGCGATTCAATCAAGGCTTCCTGATTGTAATGCAGTTCCGCGATAGCCTGATCTATTTTGAGCACCTCTACCTGCAATACTTGCAGATTGGATGCAAGCATCACTCCATGACTGACAGAAGATTCGATCTTTTTCTCCCGTGTTTCGATATCCTGACGGGTTACTTTCAACAATTCTTCATTTTCTTTCAACAGCAATATGCCGAAGTAAATCTGGCTGACGCGGTCACGTAACTTATAAAGCTCAACGTCAACTCCCTGCCTGTTTAGTTCCAGGTTGATCTTCTCCAGTTCGGCCTGTCTTTTAGTAGCGCCGGCATCGAATATCAACTGATTGACATCGAGGGTCAGCTTGTACATGTCCTTATAGGGAGTGGGAATAGTGAGGTTGGGTATCTTAATCGGTACCTGCGTTACATCGCTCTGCCACGTTGCCTGCCCGTTTAAATTGGATTGTGGAAGAAAATTGGTCCTGATATTTGTCTGGTTGTAATCGTTTATTTTTCCAAAAAGGTCTTTCTGTTTCAACAGCGGGAATTGCAACTCAGCTTGTTGCAGACATCGGTCCAATGTGATGGGCTGTTCCTGTGAAAAGGCCGGAGTATAGATTACCAGTGTTATCAGGAATAAAAAGAAGATCTTCATCTGTAATTAACTTGTTTTAAATTGGTCAGATGGAACTCGCATGCAAAATTTTCATACGAAAATAATTTTATTAAATAGGTCGTATGGGGCTCGCATGCATGCGCGGTTCATATGAATTTTTGTTGTTTTATATTTTGCTGCATAGCTATCCATCTCCTGCTACGCATAGGATCATGCTTCCTTTTCAACATCGTTGAATTGAAAATAAAGGTCGGAATTTTTTTTTCATCTGCTGTTAAAAAAAAGAGAGAAACCGCCATTTATTTATTGTTTCAGTGAAAAAAAATGTGAATTGCTCCTTTCATATAAAAAACGTTAACGGATTTCATGACATAACCCGCAATAAACTAATTTTGTACAACTATTTGGCATGCATATTGAGTGTACCTTTTTATTCGATAAAAACATAAAATATCCTTGTATGTTTTAACCTATCGGTATTTTAAACTTTAAATCATTGAATTCGATAAAACAAATGAAGCAATTATTTCTGACTTTATTACTTGGTTTACTGGTTATTACTCAACTCCCGGCGCAACAGTTGCGGAGCGTCAAAAACGCGTCTTTTGCCAGGGGTGAAAAGCTTGATTTTAAAGTGTACTATCATTCCGCCATTACCGGAAATGTAACAGCCGGATATGGAGATATTTACGTGACCGAAGATAACAGAAAATTCAATAACCGGGATACTTATCATATCATCGCAACCGGACGGTCAAGTGGATTTTTCAATATGTTTTTTAAGGTCGACGACCGGTTTGAGAGCTATGTCGATGAAGAGGGGATCTTCCCCTGGCTTTTTACAAGGCGGACCCGTGAAGGAGGATACAAAAAAGACGATGAAGTAAACTTTTACCATTTCAGTGGGTCTGCGGTTAGCCGTAAAGCCATTACCCACATCCCCGTCAACGTTCAGGATATCATTTCCGCATTTTATTTTGCCCGTACTTTTAATGCCAATTCAATTAAGCCGGGCGACATCATCAATCTGCCCTTCTTCCTCGACGATTCTGTTTATTACACCAAGGTGAAATTCTTCGGACGTGAAACGATCACGACCTCCTTGGGCCGCATCAAATGTCTTAAGCTGAAGCCAATGATGGCAAAAGGAAAGGTGTTTAAAGAAGATTATCCCATGACACTCTGGGTTTCGGATGATAACAACAAAATACCAATATTGGCAGAATCTGCAGTGATAGTTGGCTCTGTAAAAATGGAGCTGATAAAGTTTTCCGGTTTGCTCAATCCCTTTTCATCGAGGGAAGGATATTCAACTGTAAAGGAGTATTCAACCAGAGGCGATTCCACCGGTAAAGTTAGATAGCATTTTTTAGCGGTAAATTGTTACCTTTGGTTTATCAAGCCTGCCCCATTAAGGCAGAACCGAAATTTTTTATGAATCAGAACTATGTGATCATTGTGGCCGGCGGATCGGGCAAGAGAATGGATGCCGGCATTCCTAAACAGTTTTTGCTGTTAAACGGCAGGCCGATCCTGATGCATACCTGTGAAACATTTTACAGATTCAGTAAATCGTTAATTCAAATTCTGGTACTTCCCGTGGAGTATATCTCAACATGGGAGGAACTGTGTAAGACCTATTCTTTCGCCATCCCTCACCGGGTCGTGGAAGGCGGACCGGAACGATTCTTTTCCGTTCAGAATGCACTCCGGTCAATTGCTATCGGGGAAGGGTTGGTTGCAATTCACGATGGGGTTAGACCCCTTGTCAGCCATAAAACCATACAGGCCGCATTTGATGCCGCACAACAATTTGGCAACGCCATCCCTGTTATTCCTGTAATCGAATCGGTACGGGAGCAGACTGCAACCGGCAATCGGATCATCGACCGCAACAAGCTTCATTTGATCCAAACTCCGCAGGTCTTTCAGTGCAAATTGATTTGCAAGGCTTATGAGCAGGAGTTTTCAACATCCTTTACCGATGATGCGTCTGTCCTTGAAAAAATGGGCGGGAAGATCGTACTGACCGAGGGAAACCCCGAAAACATCAAGATCACCCGTCCGATGGACCTTGTTATTGCCGAAGCACTGATGAAACGGGCATGATCGAAGGCCACAAAAGGCCTACATGCGAGTTCCATACGACCTATTTAATCAAATTATTTTCGTATGAAAAGGCTTTTTTATGAACCTGAAGGCAACGTACTTGTTTACATGATTCGAACGTAATCCTGTAGGGGTGACCCTCGTGGTCACCCGCCTATAAAAGCACACGCTATCACCCATTACGGAAAAAGTACAGGGTCCCCACCACCAAGCCAACAAAGCAGTAAGGATGGATGATGGCCATTGATTTTACG
>JAUZOX010000173.1 GCA_030706265.1 Bacteroidota bacterium
GAAAAAGCTTGCCAAACGGCCATCAACAGACGTTACCGGTTGTTGCCTTATATCTATACCCTGTTTCATGAAGCAGCAACGACAGGGATGCCGGTCATGCGACCCACTTTCTTTGCCGACATTAAAGACCTGAAACTACGTGCTGATGACGAGAATTTTCTATTGGGAGATCATCTTTTAATCGTCCCCAAGTGGGCTAAAGCCAATCTGATTCCCAAAGGCAACTGGAAAATAATTTCTGTCAATGGTGAGGATTCGAAAAAGGATAAATACCAGGCAGATATCTACCAAAAGGAAGGCTCGATAGTTCCGGTTGGTAATCCGATCCAAAACACCGCAAAATATCAAACGGATTCGCTGACCCTGTTTGTATCCTTAAACGATAAAGGCAAGGCAACAGGAATTCTGTACGAAGATGCCAACGATGGTTTCGGCTATAAGAAAGGAGAATATGCCGTGTGGACCTTTGAAGCGACGACCAAAGGAAACGCAACGGAGATAACCGTCAAACAAACAGCAGGGATACTCAAAACGAAGCCAAAATTATTTAAAATCAAGGTGATCGCTAAATCAAACGTGATCGAAAGCGGCTGGCTCAAAGCCAATCAGCTGAAAATTAAAATATAACAACCAACGATGCGGTTTAAAAGTTTGAGGGCCGGACCAAAGATGCAGGGTGCTCCTTTGGTCACCCCCAGGCAGTGAACTGCTGCATTTTTAATTGCTGAAAGCCGCCACCATCGTTGATCCTTGGGATAGATGCCCGTTTAGAAAGGCGCAAAAAAAATCTCCGTAAAAGTTTATCGTGTTGATCCACAAAAACAAGGTTTGTTTGTTTAATGAATTGGAATGACATCATTTAAAATATCGTACCTTGCAGCGTACACCTTAAAGCATTAAAACATGTATCATATCGCCATCATTTCAGCCAGTGTCAGAGAAGGCCGGCAGAGCCACAGAGTGGCCTTGTATTTCCGCAAGCTTATCGAAGAAAACAATCTGGCCACCGCAGAGATCGTCGATTTAAAGGAATTTAATTTTCCGTTGTTTGATGAGAGGTTATCCAGGCAGCCCCATCCTACGGTAAAGGCCATTTTGTTTGCTGAGAAAATACAACAGGCAGACGGAGTCATCATTATCACTCCCGAATACAATGGGGGCTATCCTTCCAGCTTAAAAAACGTGATTGACCTGTTATACAATGAGTGGCATCATAAACCGGTGGCCATCTCCACTTCTTCGGGAGGACCGTTTGGAGGTGCCCAGGTGATCACCTCACTGCAGTTTTCACTCTGGAAGATGAAGGCATGGACGGTTCCGGCCATGTTTCCGGTTCCCAATGTTCAGGATGCCTTTGATGAACAGGGCAACCCGGCTGATAAATTTCAAGCAGATAAAAGAGCGGGGCTTTTTCTGGATGAATTATTCTGGTGCATGGATGCTGTCGCGTTAATGAATCAAAAGAAAGAGACCATATCGTATTAAGCCCGGGTCGTTTCGTTTCAGTCAAAGCGGTTGCCGTTTAATTATGTATTTTTGCCACTGATGAATCATGATCATGTTTTATCACATTGATCGTCATAACACATTGGTCTGCATGGATCGATGCGGAATATTTACTTTACCCAAACAATGTAATTGAATGAAACGCGCATAATTGAAAATCACAAACGAGAATGAAAATCTTCAATGCGAGTTCCATACGACCTATTTAATCAAATTATTTACGTATGAAGGCAGTGGATTTGAGTATCAACCAGGCTACCTGTATTAAATGTGGAAAATGCGTTAAGGTATGTCCTTCGAATATTATCAGACAAGACAGGAGTGATGAACCTGCAATGGTTGAGAGCTCAAAGGGGTGTATTTCGTGCGGACATTGTGTGGCCGTTTGTCCTTCCGGTTCCGTGATCCATTCTGAGTTTCCTGCCGATAAGGTTCATCCGGTAGATTACGCACTTTATCCGACCGTCGAGCAGATGATGCTGTTGTTGAAAGCCCGCAGATCCAACCGTGCATTTTCGACCAGGCCCATCCCTTCCGGGACGCTGGACCTCATTCTGGAGGCGGCACATCGTGCACCTACTGCAAGTAACCAGCAGCAGGTGGCATTCACCCTGATCACGGATCCTGCAAAACTGCGTCAGATCACTGAGTTCACAATTGGCCAGTTTAATACAGCTGCCGTGAAGTTGACCAACCCTTTCCTGAAACCAGTCCTGAAAAGGATTATGCCGGATGCCTACCGTTATCTGAAAACGTTTAAACGACTGAATAAGGAACATGAAAAGGGCAACGACTTGATCCTTCGAAAAGCTACCGCCGTTATTTTAATTCATACTCCTAAAGCCAATCGTTTTGGAAGTGCAGATGCCAACCTCGCATATCAGAATGGCTCACTGATGGCTGAGACCTTGGGCGTGAACCAGTTCTATACCGGTTTTGTATGTTCGGCTATTAATCTGGATAAACACCGGACACTTGAAAAACTGTTGGGTATCGATGGGACGATTCATGCGGGTATGGCATTGGGAATACCCATCTTCAGGTATCCCAACTATGTTGACCGGGTCGAAATTCAGGTAACCAAAATGTAGTGCAAGGTTGTTTTTTGCCCTTGTGTGGATTCCTGCTGCTTAATCCTGTTCGTTACCTGATGAAGTTGGTCTTTTCCTTCTTCTCGATCTGAGGTGGTTCAATGGAATGGGTAGTAGCTTCTTTCATTTTTAACAGCCAGGCCATGTTTTTCCCCAATACGCGCATGATTTGCATGCCTTCAGCATCCCCGAGCACCTCACCTGCGCCGGCTCCATGGATCACATTCCAATAATTGGAAGTGGCAATAATCATCTCGGAATAGTTGAGATAATGATTCAGGCTGTCGAAGGTCACGGAGCCACCTGTTCGCCTGACGGAGGTAACAGCTGCGCCTACTTTATGCCGAAAGAAGTTTCCATTTGCCCCCGAAACATAAAACAAACGGTCTAAAAAGCTTTTCATGGTACCGGCTATGCCTGAATAGTGAACCGGTGAACCAAGGATAATACCATCGGCCTGTTTGATTTGCTGAATCCACTCATTCAGGTCATCGGTTTTAATGACGCATTTTTCATCTTTGTTGGCTGCGCATTTGTTACAAGCCGTGCAACCATGTATCATTTTATGTCCGATATGTAATATTTCAAAATCAATACCGCTGGCTATAAGTTCATTGCCAACCATTTGTAAGGCGTGGAAAGTATTTCCCCCTTTGTTTGGACTTCCGTTTATTGCTATTACTTTCATTTGTGAATAATTGGTATTAAAATGGTTGTATGGAACTCGCATGTACACGCTTTTCATCGGTGTTTGTGTTTTCAAAAACATGCTCGTTTCATCATAATTCTTTTAAAAATGTTTTATGCTTTTGCGGGTATCCAGTCGAATGAAAATGGGTGAATGGAGTCACCCGGAAGGCAGTCCTTGTATGCATTGAAGCTTAATAAATTGCCTAACTCTTCACATATACAAAAGTAACCCAAAAACGAAAAGGAGGTGTTGTTAAAAACGGCCTTTTTTAATTTATCTTTGATATAACGCTTTTTAAGTCGGCGATGTGCATAATATGTGGCACCCCGTTGCCACATTCCTGATAAACACGTTGCCCTCTGACAATCTTTGGTTCAGTCTGTTACTCATCATCGCTCTGGTACTAAATAAATACTTTGTTATTCATTTTTTATAAAGGAGGATATATGGCTGATTCTATGGATGTATTGAATGGATTGATTGTGGTTTATACCTCTTACGCCATTGCGATCATCTCCCTTGTTGCCTGGTTTGCTTACAAGATCACCAAAAAGGGAGAAAAAAATCTGATTAAACCCGCTTTCTTTTATACATGGGTGTGTTTTCTGATCGTGTTGGGGGTTTCAATTCATTTTGTGACCTATAACACAATTCCATGGGCCCCTATGGATTTAAACCGGAAGAATATTAAGGCTGACAAGGTTTTTAATATAACGGTTGCAAATCATGCTTTTCATCTTCCTGCTGAAAAGCTAAAGATTAAAGTTCACGACAAAGTTTTGTTCAAGGTGATGTCGGGTGATCTGACCTATGGCTTTGGGTTGTTCAGGAAAGACAACACCATGTTGCTCCAGATGCAGGTAATCCCGGGTCATCTTAACGATATCCTGTGGCAGTTTGACAAACCCGGAGTGTATTCCATTCGTTCCACAGAGTATTCAGGTCCTGCCGGAACACAGATGATTCTCAAAGACGCCGTTGAAGTAACGGATTAATCTTGCCCAAATACCATCAAAAAGAACTGTTTCTGAACAACATAAAAGCCTGTAACATGAGTTTTATCGTCACATTATTAAATGGAGAACAAAATGCGTTTAAACCGAAATCGTTGACACCTATACAAAGGATTACGCTTCGGTTTATCGTCGTAGGACTGATCTATTTTGGTTTGGCTGCCCTTGAAGGCATGATCATGCGGGTGCATGAAATCAGCCCCATTCCAGGTGTCGATGCCGGGCATTTCTTTGCGATGATGACGGTGCATCCCCTGGTAGGCATATTCGGATCTACTTACATGATCGTTTTTGGTGCCTTTTTGTTTCTTGTCCCGTTTCTGATGAAAAAACCTTTATGGAGTCTTAAACTGGCACACTGGACCTTTTACCTGATCACATTTGGTACGCTGACCATGTGGTCTGCCGGATTCTTTACCCATTATTCACCGCTCTATACCTTGTACTGGCCCCTTCCGGCCGATGTAAGCCAATTCAGTGCCTGGGGCGGAACTGTTTTTATCCTGGGCATAGCCGTGATCATGGTGGGGACGATACTATATGTCATCAATATTTTTAAAACAATTGTGTATACCCCTGATGGCATGCCTGAACAGCCTTCGGGGGCACTCATCGCCTCTGCTTTGGGGGTTGTGGGGTTAAAAAACCTCTTCACCAGCAGAAAGACCGAACACCTGGTTGTGCTTCCCGTGGCGGCAATTGCCCGGGGAACGGTGGATGTGATGCTGAATTCCCTGATCATCACTTTTGCCGGAATCCTGATCCTGATATTCCTGGTCGCAGAACTCATGGGGATTAGTTTAAGGTCGACGGTGATAGATGCACTGCTGTATAAGAATATTTACTGGTGGGGGCTTGATTTGGTCGCCGACGGGCTGGTGCTGATTTTCGTTGCCGGCACCTGGTATCTGTTGGCAACCCTCATCACCGGGAAAAAACTTTTCATGGAAAACTTTGCCCGCGCTGCCTTGCTTTTGGAACTTGTGGTTTCATGGACAGTGTGGTCGCATCACCTGATGTCGGATCAGGCTCAACCGGGTGTATTGAAAGTGGTATCGGGTGAAATGGTGACGGCTTTTGAATTGATCACCCAGGGACTGGCATTTTTTATTACGCTGGTAACGCTGTGGAGTGCCCGTCCGCTTAAGATGACCAACGAGCTCAAGTTCCTGTTAGCCGGTTTGCTGGGCTTTGCATTGGCCGTTCCGCCCGGAATCCTTCAGGCAGACCTTGGACTAAACCGGATTGTGCACAACACACAATGGATCGTAGGACCTCATGTGCATGTTGCGATCCTGATAGGACTTTCCATGACGCTTTATTCGGCTATCTATCTGCTCTTTCCGATTCTGACGAATGGTGCAAAGTTGTACAGTCAAAAATTGGCTAACTATCACTTCTGGGCATTTTTATTGGGAGGCATCGGGATGGGTGCTTTTATGGGAATGGCCGGGTTGAAAGGGATGTTGCGCCGTTCACTTTATCTGAATGGAGAATATCACATCTATATGATCCTGGCAGGAATATGTGGTGCTGTACTCTTTTCGGCATTTCTGGTATTCTTTTATAACATCGTGATGAGTTTGGGAATCAAGGGGGTATTGGGAATCTTCGGCCCGTCGAAATCCGGGACTAAAGAGATGGTGCCGACGGCTGCTACAGGATAATTCTTTTAGCCTTTTCGTCCGTATTGCAAGGTGGAATTGCTTTTTTAATGAATTGCGATGAGACCTTAATCCGGATACTCCTGCTTTTGGGGGTCATTCCTTTAATAACACTTTTGCCAAGAATTCAGCCCAATCCCATTCAATTCATAATAAAAAAACAAATGAATTTAACACTATACTTGAAATGAATAAATGTGATGATTGTAAACCCGGGAAGTGATGAAAAAAAGAGTTTTTGAAAATC
>JAUZOX010000174.1 GCA_030706265.1 Bacteroidota bacterium
CAGCTTATTCTTCTTATAATCGTTTTGATGATCACAGGTGATTTTGCACTTGCACAGATAAATCCTGTTAAAAATGATTCCAACCGGCTTTATCAGCACATCGAAACCTATTCGAAGAGAAGCAAGTTTACAAAGTTTATATATGGACTGTTCTTTACCCCGGTGGCAAAACCCGTGTTACCGAAGAAAGGGACAAAGAAGGAGAACAGGACACTGGTACAGGAGCATTACAGGGCATTTGAAGGAAAAGTGATCCGGCAGATAAACATTGAGACGCTGGAACCGTTTGGTTATTCAGTAAATGATACCGGAGTAGTGGCCCAAAACTTTTTATATAAGACAGCAAATAGTTTGCATGTGACTACACAACATATTACAATCCGAGACCTGATGCTGATCCATCGTAATCAGATTTTTGATTCGCTTCTGGTAAAAGAATCGGAACGGCTCTTGCGCAGCAGAGGCTACATAACCGATGTCGCGTTCAAAGTAAAAGAGAGTCCGGCAAGCAACGACTCGGTGGATATTGACATACGCGTGTTGGATAGCTGGAGCATTGTGCCTAAGGTGTTCGTTGCGCCATCACGCTATATGGTCGGCTTATCGGATCAAAATTTTTTGGGATTTGGCCATGCGTTTCAGAATGAATTTGACCGGAATCTATCATCCGGAATCAATGCCTTTACCACGAACTATGACATGCAAAACATATGGAATACTTATATCAATGCAACCTTGCATTATGGAGCAGACGGATATCACAACCTGAACAGGAGTGTGACTATTGACCGTCCGTTTTATTCTCCGGTTGCCCAATGGGCGGGTGGGGTTTATCTGGCCACCGAACTGAAAAAGGATTCTCTGAAAGTGGCGAATACGGGTTACGTTCCGTTGAATTTAAAACTGGATACCCAGGATTATTGGTTAGCAAAGGCATTCAGGCTTTTGAAAGGAAACAATGAAAATGAGCGGACGACCAATTTGATTCTGGCTTTGCGATACTTACAGGTTCGTTATGATGAAAAACCGCTGGAAAGGTATGATCCTTTGCAAGTATACTCCAATGAGGATTTTGTTCTTTCTGGATTGGGAATATCGACCCGAAGGTATGTAAAGGACCGGTACGTTTATAATTATGGTATCAACGAGGAAATACCGGTTGGAAGAGTCTATGGACTGACGGCGGGATACCAGATAAAAAACAATGTGGTGAGGCCCTATTGGGGTGTTCAGGTTTCGTTTGGCGATTACAACTCCTGGGGGTATCTGAGTTCCGACTTTGAATTCGGAACTTTTGTTCATGCCTCAAAGACCGAACAGGGGGTGCTTTCGATAGGGGTGAATTATTTCACCCGTTTATTTGAAATCGGTCAATGGAAATTCAGACAATTTGTAAAGCCGCAACTGACCCTCGGCATCAACCGGTTTTACAATGACAGTCTGACTTTGAAAGATGGTTATGGATTGAACGGCTTTAACAGTTCGTCCTTATCGGGGACTAAACGTTTGTTGTTTTCGGTACAGACGCAATCCTATGCACCCTGGAACCTGCTCGGCTTTCGATTTGGGCCCTATTTGATATATTCGTTGGGGATGCTGGGCGATGGCTCAAAAGGCTTCAGAAACAGTAAAGTATATTCCCAAATCGGATTGGGGGTATTGATTAAAAACGAGAACATGGTAATCAATACCTTTCAAATTTCCATTTCCTTTTATCCTTCAATACCCGGAAGTGGAAATGATATTTTCAAATTTAACTCATACAATACGAGTGATTTTGGCTTAAGGGATTTTGAATTTGGAAAACCGGCAGCAATATCATTTCAATAAAATCAAATATTACACATTTTATAAAATTATTACATTCGCAATGTATATTAACTTAAAAACTTTATTATTATGTCAATTAAAAGAGTATGGCTTGATGAGAGTGAAAATGAATGCATCTCATGCAGCGCTTGTGAAGATATTTGTCCTGAAGTATTCTCTGTTCCGGATAAAATGGTCGTGAAATCAGGCGTGGATTACAGCAAGTATGAAGCAGAAATTATGGATGCGGCTGAGAATTGTCCGGTTGAAGTTATCAAATACGAATAACGATTACCGACTGTTATTCGTTAACAGGAAAGTCGCAGGAATATGAAAACGTTGCTGCCAGGATAATTCCGAGTGATCATGGCCTTCAAAAATTCTGGAGGTCCATGATTGCTCCGAATAACCCTTTTCTAACAAGACCCGGTCGACTTGTGACTGGAAAAATGGATACAAGCTGTCCAGCATTTCGGTGCCATGGTCAAAATAGATCCGGTGTGTCGATGGTGGCGGTAATTTGACCTTCAGATAGCTGATTATGATATTGAACAACCGGGGATCCGATTGCATGATGCCTAATGGCCAGTGGGTCGATAAGCAGGCTGCCCCTCCGAATATATCTGGGTATTCACATAGCGCATAGACCGATATGAGTCCCCCCATGCTTGAACCTGCAATGAAGGTATGATCCCTGTCGCTTAACGTACTGAATGTGGCGTCAATAAACGGTTTCAATTCCAGTACCAGGAACTTTAGATATTCTTCGGAAATGGAGTTATTCATGACTTCATGGAACATGATATCCCCGTTTGGAGGAACATGGTCGCGAAAGGGTTTATAGGGGGTGAATTCCTGAAACCGCTTTTCGGTATTCCATATGCCTACCACAATGCACGGCCTGATTTTATGATGCCGGATCAGATCGGAAAGGGTGATATCCACTTTCCATGAAATCGGCTGAAAGGGATCTGCCGATTCAAAAATATTCTGGCCATCATGCATGTATAGGACGGCATATGAATTGCGCGGATGATAATGATCAGGTAACCAAACATCTATATTCCGGGCTTGTACATATAGCGACCTGAAATCATTAAAACGCCGTATTGTCCCATGATTGTTTTCAGGCTGACCAATTCCATGCATTACAAATGACGATGATTTTTGAATAAAAGTAAGGTTTTTTTGAGCAAAATATTCATCTTCAGGATTTCATCTGTAAATAATTTGAATAAATAGGTCGGATGGAACTCGCATTGAAGATTTTTATACGATTATTATTTTATTAAATAGGTCGTATAGAGCTCGCAAGTATGCTTGGTTCATTGGCGTTTGTGTTTTCAAACATGCTCGTTTCATGGTCTTTTGTTTTTATACCGGTAAGTTTAACCTGGAATAATGATGTGGGGCTAAGTGAACAATCCTTGGTTTAGTTTAATTTATTTATGTATATTTGAAATATGAGTAGTATCAACATTATGATCTGATGAAGCGTTATAATGACGGATTCTATTTATTAAACTTGTTTAAACTTTTACCTCCCTAAATGACGTTGTCGAGTGGAAATATATTGTTGATTGGTTCAGTATTGTTGATCCTCAGTGTTCTGACCACCAAAACCTCAAGTCGGTTTGGTATCCCGACGTTGTTACTGTTTTTGGTTGTGGGGATGTTAGCCGGTGCCGAAGGTCCGGGTGGCATCATTTTCTACGATCCCAAATCAGTGCAGTTTATAGGTTCCCTGTCCCTTTGTTTTATCCTTTTCTCCGGTGGGCTTGATTCCAGGCTAAAGGATATCCAGCCGATCCTGTGGCCGGGTATCATGTTATCCACGGTCGGGATCATCATTTCAGCTGCCCTGGTGGGCGTTTTTGCAATGATGGTAGCCGGATTTACCCTGATAGAAGGCCTTCTGCTGGGAGCCATCGTATCGTCGACCGATGCTGCGGCTGTGTTCTCCATCATCCGTTCCATGGGGATGGGTCTAAAGGGGAAGCTTCGACCATTGCTGGAATTTGAGAGTGGGAGTAATGACCCAATGGCTTATCTTTTGACCATAGCGTTTATGTACCTGCTGCTTCATCCGGGGGCCTCTGTTGTACATTTGATCCCGTTGTTTTTTAAACAGATGTTGTGGGGGGCTGTCATTGGCTTTGGAATGGGGAAAGTGATGCATTATGTCTTTTTCCGGATCAGGTTGGAGGTTGACGGTTTATATTCCGTGCTGCTCATTGCCATGGTCCTCTTTACTTATTCGATATCGGATTATATCGGGGGCAACAGTTTTCTTTCGGTTTATATTGCTGCCTTTGTTCTGGGAAATAAGGATTTTCTGCATAAACGGAGTTTGACCAAGCACTTTGAAGGCACAGCCTGGCTGATGCAAATCGTACTCTTTTTGACGCTGGGTCTCCTTGTGAATCCAAGCCAGATATGGCCACTGGCCGGCATCGGTATCCTGATTTCACTTTTCCTGATCTTTGTCGCGCGTCCGCTGAGCGTTCATTTCTGCCTCCGTATCTTTGGAATTAATCATCGTACCCGTGCCTTTGTCTCCTGGGTTGGCTTGCGAGGTGCAGTCCCCATTGTTTTTGCCACCTATCCGTTGACTGCTCATATCGCAAAAGCTTCTATGATCTTCAACCTGGTGTTTTTTATCACCATCACTTCTGTGTTAGTTCAGGGTACGACAATGCCGATGATTGCCAGATGGCTGCATTTGCTGGTTCCCGATAAATCGAGGAAGAAGTCGTTGCTGGACAAGGAACTGGCCAGTAAAATAAAGTCGCTGGTCGTAGAATTTGAAGTCTTACCCGGATTCATTTGCATCGGCAAGCCTATTGCCGAGATAGGGATTCCGCACAATACCATGATCGTAATGGTCAATCGCAGCGATGTCCTGATTACCCCTGATAATATCGCATTTATTGAACCCTATGATAAATTAATGATTATGGCCGAAAATAAGGAGTTGCTCGAAGATATTTACCGTAATCTGAGCATCGGAAAACGTCATGAAAAACCAGTTCCATCTCCGTTTTGATACCAGTACCCATTTTTTATTGGTAAATTGATGAAAATCATGATTTAATAAATGATATTCAGTTATATGTATTGTGTTATTTATAATAAATATAAATTATCGGGAGCGAAAAGATAATAATAGAGAAAAAGGTACTTGTCTATTAAAAAGATTATCTTCGCAGAATAGAATTAAAAATTTGTTAAAAAATACTTCATAAAAACTATCTGCTATGGCAAAGATAAAAGGTAGCATTAAGATTGACAAAGAGAGATGCAAAGGTTGCGAAGTATGCGTACAGGCATGTCCTCAATCTGTGATTGCATTATCTGTCAATGTAAACGGAAAAGGATACCACTATGCCGAGACGGTCAATGATGAGTGCATTGGTTGTGCCAATTGTGCAATTGTTTGCCCCGACGGTGTGATTTCTGTTTACAAAGTAAAACTTAACAATTAATCTAAAAATACTTTCCTAAAACAATGAAAGAACTCCGATTAATGAAAGGCAATGATGCGTTAGCCGAAGGAGCTATTCGCGCAGGTGCCGATGGTTATTTCGGATATCCCATTACTCCGCAAAGCGAGATTTTGGAATATCTGATGGCTGAAAAGCCTCACGAGAGGACTGGTATGGTTGTTTTACAGGCCGAGAGTGAAGTTGCTTCAATCAATATGGTTTATGGCGGTGCCGGTTGCGGCAAGCGCGTCATGACCTCGTCTTCGAGTCCCGGCATCAGCCTGATGCAGGAAGGTCTTTCCTATATGGCCGGTGCCGAGTTACCTTGTCTCATTGTCAATGTCGTGAGAGGAGGGCCCGGACTGGGAACCATTCAACCCTCGCAGGCCGATTATTTTCAGACCGTCAAGGGAGGAGGACACGGCGATTATAAACTGATTACGTTGGCTCCTGCCTCAGTGCAGGAGATGTATGATTTTGTTGAACAAGGTTTTGACCTTGCATTCAAATATCGAAATCCCTGTATGATTTTAAGCGATGGCGTTATTGGTCAGATGATGGAAAAAGTCCAGATTGGGGACCAGAAAAAACGCTGGACTGAAGAATATATCCGTACCAATCATCCGTGGGCAACTTTGGGGAAGACACCGGACCGATCACACAATATCATTACTTCGCTTCAGCTTGAATCGGCCAAACAGGAAAAAGTAAATCTGCGGATTCAGGCTAAATACAGAATATTGGAAGAAAAAGAAGTACGGTACGAGATGATCAATTGTGAAAATGCAGACTATCTGTTTGTAGCATATGGCTCCAGCGCCCGTATTTGCCAGAAGGCCATAAAGCTCGGGGCAGAAAAAGGTTTGAAAATAGGGCTTTTGCGTCCCATCACCCTTTATCCGTTCCCTTC
>JAUZOX010000175.1 GCA_030706265.1 Bacteroidota bacterium
AGTAAAGCGTAAATGGGCTTTTTCCAACATGGTTTCCATCATCAGGCAACAGTTGATGAGCTATATAAACATATATAGCTTTCTGGAAGATCCGGAAAAATGCTGGAGGCAGCGAATAAAGGAAAAAAATGAAAATTATCAAAATTCCCTCTTCCCTCAATTAGAGGGGGCTTACTTTTAAAAAATGAAAATGCTTAGTTTGATTATCAAAGAGTTTGCACTAAGAATTCACCAGAATCGAGTTTTTACCGGACAACAATGATAGTTTTAAAGTAGCTTGATTTTGAAATATGAATTATTTTGAATAATATGCATTCAATTTCAGAAAGTTATAAAGCAAGAAATTTATTTTAAATTTTTACTGGACAGGAGTGTAATCGAATGATAAATTCCCGAAATATCAACAATCAGTATGATTCATCTATACAAAATTTCTGCATACCTAATCATACTTTAATTTGTGTGGGGGAAACAAAAAAATCACTTTATGGCGATTTACGTCACCCCAGGCCTGACCCCATTAATTCTCGCAAAACGAATTCAATCCTGTAGATTATTTGATTTACAGGATTCTTTTTTAGATTGCTTTATCGACTTCAGAGTTTTTTGTAATTTAGCCATTCACCACAACATAATATCTACTATTCATGACTACTCACTTTGAATTTTGCTTAAAAAGCTTTCTATTGGGACTTTGTCTGATTTTAAACACTTTTACTCAGGCTCAATCTTCAGGAGGCATAACAGATAAATACAATGTCATCTGGACCACCCAAAGCAAGAACTCATCCGAATCAATGCCTTTAGGTGGGCACAGTATCGGTTGCAATGTCTGGGTAGAGAAGGGAGACCTTTTAATGTATGCAGCACAAAGTGGCGCTTTTGATGAAAATAATGAAATGTTAAAGATGGGACGGTTCCGTATCCATTTTTCACCAAACCCTTTCGATAGCACCGGAACTTTCAAACAAGAGTTGAAACTGCAACAGGGTTACATCGAAATCACAGGAAAAAACACACAGGCAGGTGCAGTTATGGTTAGGCTTTGGGTAGAAACCAATCGCCCAGTAATTCATATCGACTCTAAATCAGATCAGCCATTGAATACGACCGTTTCTTATGAAACATGGAGAGAAAAGAATGTACTGTTGAAAGCAGAAAAATTAGCTATTACAGCAGGGCGTCGTGCTTCTATTTTTGATTTCGATTGCTATCTGGTGGACATCGTGAAATATGCTGACAAGTTTGAGCAGGTCAACAATCGCCTTTACTTCTATCACAACAACGATACTATTTCAAATGCATTCGATTTTGTAGTAAAACAACAGGAACTCACAGAAATAAAAGATAAACTCTACGATCCTTTAAAGAAGCTGATATCGGGAGGAATGTTGACAGGTGATAATCTTCGATTTAAAGGAACCTCAGATGGAAAGTATTATCAAACACCTTTTCATGCATGGACATTTGAAACCATAAAACCAGCTGTTACCGGTTCTGTGACAATATATACCAATGTTGAACAGGCTTCATTTAAACAATGGAAACAATCCATTGATAAGAATACAACGGTAAAAACTACCACAGCTCAACTTTTTGACAATAACATTAAATGGTGGAACGATTTCTGGAATCGTTCCTACATCGACATCAATCCATCTAAAAACGAGTCTGATAAGGCCTGGACATATGGCCGCAACTACAATCTCTTCCGTTATCAGCTGGGTGGAAATACATATGGAGCAATGCCAACCCGTTTTAACGGTGGAACCCTGACATTCGACCCCGGATATGTTACAGACAAATATTCTTTTGACCCTGATTTCCGTAGATGGGGTAATTCATTCACCGGACAAAACCAACGTTTGATATACTGGCCCATGCTTAAAACCGGTGATTTCGAAGCCATGTTACCCGAATTTGAATTCTATCGTCGTGCTTTGCCAAATGCAACACAACGTACAAAGGTTTATTGGGGTCATGACGGTTGTTCATTTACAGAACAGATGCAGGAAACGGGCTTTCCTATTGCATCCCATTATGGATTTATTGAGAATGGATACACCCTCACGGTTCGCCCAAAGGATTATGAAAAAGGTGAACAGGTCAACAACTTTGTAGGGACGATGTATCAATCACAGCTGGAATTTGCCTATATGGTTATCCAGTATTATAATTATTCAAGACGCAGTATTGCTGATTATTTGCCTTTTGTAAATGAATGTATCCGTTTCTATGATAAGCATTATCAATATGAAAATCAAAAAAAGACCGGTAAGAAATTAAATGAATCCGGTAAGTTAGTTTTCTATCCAACTACTGCTCAGGAAAACAACCGTAACTCAACAAATGCTGCCGATGTGGTTTCAGGTGTATTAGGTATATTAAAAGGGGCTTTAGCATTACCTGCAAATGTATTGCCGAAAGAGTATCGCACTTATTTTGAACAGGTTCTGAAACGTTGTCCGGATCTTCCAACTGAAAAAATAAAAATAGATGGCAAAGACATGACTGTTTTGAAAGAATCTGTCTTTGACGAATCTTGGCGCACAGGTCCTATTCCATCTTTGTACAGTGTGTTTCCTTTTGATTTAATCCATGTTGGAATGCCTGAATTCCAATATGCACTCGATACCTGGAAATATAAAATACCCAAAACCAACAAAGACCAATACCAAAGCTGGCGTCCATCAGCTTTTATGACTGCACGTTTAGGTTTAACCACTGAAGCAACTGCATTGGTGAGCAGGAAACTGGGAAACAGCCAACGCCGCTATCCAACATTCTGGGGACCCGGTCACGACTGGGCTCCCGATCACAACTGGGGTGGGAGTGGAATGATTGCTTTGCAGGAAATGCTGATGCAATGTTATGGAAATACCATCCATCTATTCCCAAGCTGGCCTAAAGATTGGGATGTCGATTTTAAACTTGTAGCACCGGGTAACACGGTCATTGAAGGACAACGTTTAAATGGAAAACTGACATTGAAAGTAACTCCTGAATCAAGAAGAAAAGATATTATTATTCATTGAACTAGGTTGAGAATTAATGGGATCAGGCACTATTTATTTAACAATGGGGTCTGTGAATAAAGGGTCAAATAATGGGGGGCGAGTAGGCAAGGGCATTTCAACCCAAGCCTCTCACAGGTAGGCTCGAGCACTGGCGCACCAATCCATCTGATCGTGTTTTCAGTACCCGCCACGTCAAACGCAGCATGCACATTTAACGTACTGCGCTTTCCAAATGATGTCGGATCAAGCTTATAGCCTATTATGAAGACCGCATTGTCTCTCCGATTCTTTTACGAAAAAATAATGGGGACAGAAAATAATGGGGACAAGTCTGGGGTAACGTAAATCGCCACTTTTCTAAAAAAATTCTTCGTTCCAATTATTAAATTATTAGTGTCCGGTAAAAACTCAAATCTTTATTTTATGAATGTAAGTATTTGAAAGAAAATGGTTTTAAAGTTTTACCGGACAACAATGATTTACATTTTTTCATTGAACGATTTTGCACTAAAAACTTTCATGATTTTTAAGGATAGACTGAAGTTTGTTTTCAGGTTGTTCGTAATTTAGGATTCAGGTTTTTGCCTACCACTTTAAACTATGCAATGCCAGAAACAGCTGCCATATTTTTCCTTTAAATTTTTAAAAAATCGGATTAAACCAGAGGGCTTAAATATCAATTTTCAAATTCCTGTTTTTATCAGAGTCGCTGACTATAACCGGCCATTTTTAATTACGCCCCGATGTATTTGGCAAAGCTTCAATTAACACTTTCCTACTGCCGGGGGACGGTGAAACCCATTAACAATTCTGTAATCGCGAAAAAAATTTGTTAATTATGATAAGAAAATCGAAGCATTTAATCAGTCTAAATGTTATCAATATTTCATAAAATGGCTGTTTTTAAATTACTTATAAGTTCAAACTGCTATAAATGAGTCAATAGCGTATGCTGTGATTCGTTATTTCCAATCATGAAACTAAAATATTAAAGATGAATTTGCAGTACCTTTGCAAAAATTTTTGAAATCATGCGAGACAGATATGATTTTTTGGTCATTGGCTCCGGAATAGCCGGTTTAAGCTATGCCCTGAAGGTAGCTCCATTTGGTAAAGTTTGCCTTGTTTGCAAAGATAAATCCGAAAATACCGCAACGAAATATGCCCAGGGAGGGATTGCTACCGTAATGTACACGCCGGATAATTATCAAAAACACATTAATGACACGTTAATTGCCGGAGACGGGTTGTGTGATGAAAATATAGTTCGCATCACCATTACTGAATCGACAGAACGGGTGAAAGACCTGATTAACTGGGGTGTTGACTTTGATAAGACGGAATTAGGAAAGTATGATTTGCACAAAGAAGGCGGACATTCTGAATACCGGATATTGCATCATAAAGATCAGACCGGACTTGAAATCGAACAAACACTGCTGGAACAAGTCAAGAGCCATCCCAATATTGAAGTGCGTGAAAATCATTTTGCAATCGACCTGATCACACAACATCACCTTGGAATTGAAGTGAACAGGAGGACTCCCGATATTTGTTGTTACGGGGCCTATGTATTGAACTGCTCAAACAATGAAATACACACCATCCTTGCCAAGACCACCCTTTTAGCTACCGGCGGTGCCGGAAATGTCTATGCATCCACAACCAGTCCGACTATTGCGACCGGAGACGGTCTGGCAATGGTTTACCGGGCTAAAGGCACTATCGCAGGAATGGAATTTATCCAATTTCATCCAACTTCACTCTATAATCCTTCAGAACATCCTTCATTTCTTATTTCGGAAGCCGTCCGTGGTTTTGGAGGAATCCTCAAGACGCAGAAGGGTGAAGAATTCATGCAGAAATACGACACCCGGTTATCGCTGGCTCCTCGTGACATCGTCGCAAGAGCAATTGACAACGAGATGAAAATAAGTGGCGATGAGTTTGTATATCTCGACTGTCGTCACCTTGATAAAGATGATTTGGTATATCATTTCCCGACCATATTTGCCCATTGTTTGGGAATCGGAATTGACATTCGCAAAGATATGATTCCGGTAGTTCCTGCAGCGCACTATACCTGTGGTGGAATCAAAGTAGATGAGTATGGTCGCAGCTCAATCAATAACCTGTATGCCAGCGGAGAATGTTCCTCGACCGGCCTGCACGGAGCTAACAGACTCGCTTCTAATTCATTGCTTGAAGCACTGGTATTCTCGCATCGTGCCGCAAATGATGCAGCCGCCAAAATAAAAGACATCGAATATTGCGAAGCAATACCGGACTGGAATGCCGAAGGAATGGTTTTTAATGAAGAGATGATCCTGATCACCCAAAGCCTGAAAGAACTTCAATCAATCATGACAAACTATGTGGGGATTGTGCGTTCAAACCTGCGCCTGCAGAGAGCATTTGACCGGAGCGAATTACTCTACAAGGAAACTGAAGCTTTATTCAAGAAGAGCATCCTTTCGGTGAAGATCTGTGAACTTCGAAATTTGATCAATGTATCTTACCTCATCATCATGCAGGCTATTGAACGCAAAGAAAGCAGGGGACTTCATTTTTCCCTGAATTATCCCCGTTCGATTGGCAACATAAAATAAACTATCAACATAATCCTGTTTTTAATGGCACTCATAAAAACAATCAACGGACAGACGCCCCAATTTGGTAATGACTGCTTTCTGGCTGATAACGCAACTGTGGTTGGCGATGTGGTCATGGGCGACAACTGCAGCATCTGGTTCAATGCCGTTGTCCGCGGTGATGTTCATTCAATACGGATGGGTAATAAGGTCAACATCCAGGACGGTGCCATCATACACTGTACTTATCAAAAATGGCCGGTAACAATCGGCAACAATGTTTCGATTGCACACAATGCCATCATTCATGGTTGTACAATCCACGACAATGTTTTAGTTGGCATGGGCGCCATAATTATGGATGGAGCGGTGATAAACAGCAATTGCATGATTGCGGCCGGTGCGGTAGTTCTTGAAGGCACAATTGTCGAATCGGGCCATCTGTATGCAGGTGTGCCGGCCAAAAAGATAAAGAAACTGGATCCCCTGTTTTTTGAAGGTCAGGTCCTCCGGATTGCAAATGCCTATCCGATGTATGCCTCATGGTATAAAAAAGAG
>JAUZOX010000176.1 GCA_030706265.1 Bacteroidota bacterium
CATTTTAAACATTTATACCCATTCTTCCATTTTTCGGCAGCAAGAAATTCCAAACATTGTTTCCCGGTTCCGAATTTCTCCCTGAAAGCCTCTTCGGACAAGCCCTTAAATAAACAACCCAGTGTCATGAGAATATTTGATTTGAACAGTGAACTTAATCCCTGCCATTTTGTTAAATTTCCATTGACAAAGATAAAAAATCATAGTGATCTTTATGCGCTAATACCAAAATATTAATTTATCTTTGCAGCATAAACTAACAACTCAATCCATAAATAATGAAACGTATCATAAATCTGACCCTTCTTTTTTCTGTAGTACTGATGTTTGCATGTGGCAGCACCACAGGTAAACAATCATCCGCAACATCCGAACCCAAACCAGGTACTGCAAATGGAAAACCTATTCAGCTTGATAAACAGACCTTCCTGACACGTGTCTACAACTATGAAAAGTTTCCGGATAAGTGGGTTTACGCCGGTGATAAGCCTTGTGTAATTGATTTTTACGCCGATTGGTGCGGTCCTTGTAAAATGATAGCCCCTTATCTTGAAGAAATAGCCGGAAAGTATAGTGGCAAAGTTTATGTTTATAAGGTCAACGTTGATGCTCAGCAAGAATTAGCACAATATTTTGGAATTCAAAGCATACCTGCCGTGTTGATTTGCCCGCTCCAGGGAAAACCAACGATGATGACTGGTGCCAATCCCAAAGAGGAGTATTACAAAGCCGTTGAAACCATCATGGGTCTGAAAAAGAATTAATGATTTAAGATCATTCATAAAACAGGGATGGTCTAAAATTGATAATCCTCAAGCTTTTATTTTAAAATTCATATCATGGAACATTTAACAAAACAGACTTTTCTTGAAAAAGTCTTCAATTATGAAATAAATCAGGAATGGAAATATGAAGGAAAAACACCGTGTTTGATCGATTTTTATGCCGACTGGTGTGGTCCCTGTAAGATGGTAGCCCCCATCCTTGAAGAACTGTCAAAAGAATACGAAGGCAAGATCAATATTTATAAGATCGATACTGAAGCCGAGCTGGAGCTTGCCGGTGCATTCGGTATCAGAAGCATTCCTTCATTGCTCTTTGTTCCCATGGAAGGAAAACCGCAAATGGTGCAGGGTGCTATTCCAAAGGCTCAGCTTAAACAAGCAATCGACGAAATTCTTCTGTCATAACCTGTTTGCCTCATGCACGATTCGGTCTTGCTGGCAACAGCTTATCTTCCACCCATCGAATACATAAAACAATGTCTTCGTTTCAATCACATTGTGATTGAATTATATGAAACATTTCCAAAACAAACATACCGTAACCGTTGCGCTATTGCAACGGCTAACGGCGTGTTACCACTTACCATACCCGTTAAAAAACCAAGCGGGAACCACACCCTTACAAAAGATATCGAAATAGATTTTACCGGCCGTTGGAATCAGATTCATTGGCGCGCATTAATGTCAGCCTATACACATTCACCCTATTTCCTGTATTATAGTGACCAATTCGAATCTATTTACAAAGATCCGCCCAAACTGTTAACCGAGTTCAATTCTGAATTACTCAAAGTCATTTTTGGTCTTTTAAAAACGGAGGTTGATCTGGGTTTCACTTCCGGTTATTCCGCCAACCCGGAAACGATCACCGATCTCCGACAGTCAATTCATCCGAAACACGATAGACCGTATCCGGGCAAACCCACTTCATATGCCGAGTATACACAAACATTCAATAACAAATATTCCTTTATTCCCAATCTAAGCATCATCGATCTGTTATTCAACGAAGGACCCGAAGCGCTGAATTACCTGTCAGACCATTAATTATTACAGCACAGGGTATTCCACTCTGACATGAAAGATACTCATTAGTTTACGCTTGAGAATTCGCTTTATGGTAGCGATATCTTTCATTGTTATGTTTGAATTATCAAACTGATTCTGATCCAGTTGTTTATTTATGACCCGATCGACAAGTTCACGGATCGAATCTTCATTCTTGTCTTTCAGACTTCGGGAAGCCGCTTCGACAGAGTCGGCCATCATCAAAACTGCGGTTTCTTTGGAAAAAGGAATCGGGCCGTGATAGGTAAACTTGCTTTTATCGACCTCCCTTTCAGCCATGCTTTGCAATTGTTTGACATAAAAAAACTCCGTCATACGGGTGCCATGATGTGTACGAATGAAGTCGATGATCTGCTCGGGTAATTTATGCTTCTTGGCAAGCTCGATACCCTTGATGACATGGCTTATAAGGACCTGGGCACTCTCTTCAAAAGGCAGTTCATTGTGGGGGTTATGACCCGAAGTTTGGTTTTCAATAAAGTATTGGGCGTTTTCAATCTTGCCAATATCATGGTATAACGCACCTGTCCGCACAAGCAACGTATTTCCACCCAATTCAATGATGAGTTCCTCTGCAATATTTGCGACCATGATGCTGTGATAAAAGGTCCCGGGAGCATATGTTGCAAGTTTGCGCAATAAGGGGCTGTTGGTATCGCTTAATTCAAGCAACGTCACATCCGTCACCAATCCAAATAGTTTTTCAAAGACAAATATCAACGGATATGCAAGCAGGGTAAGCATTGCAGCAGATGCAAACATACCGAGATAAACGAAATTAAAGTGCGAAAAATTACCTTCCTGAATTAGTACAATACCGGTATAGACTAAAACATTTGTAATAAAAATCATCAGCGAGGTGAAGAAAAATTGCGAACGCCTGTGCACCTTGACGATACTCACAATGGCTACAATCCCTGAGATGAATTGAAGATAGACAAATTCGAAACTGTTTGGAACTAAAAATCCGGATATAATCAAAATGGTCAGATTGACAAACACGGCCATCCTGGTGTCAAAGAAAACCCTGACCATAACCGGAACGATGCAAACCGGAACGATATAGATGTAAAAACTGTTATAATTGCTGACAAGACTTATGGTCGAAACCATTATGATAATTAAAAGCAGAAGTAAAACCAGTTTGTTGCTGTCGCGAAACACATCCCGGCGAAACGAAAACATAAACAAGGCAAAAACGGTTAAAGCAGACCCGATCAGCAGGAACTGACCCAGCCGGATTAAATACGATTTTCCATAAGCTCCCAGTTGCGATTCATAATCATGTTTAAGTGAACTAAGTATCTGATATTTTTCATCGGTCACCAACTCTCCTTTTGAAATAATGCTTTGTCCTTTTTGCACCATCCCTCTGGTCAGAGATATTCCCGATAAAATTGACTGACGTTGTTTTTGATTGGCCTGAAAATCATAACGGACATTATTTACCAATGACTGTTCAAGGAGAGGTTTAAGCAATCCGGGATCTATCTCAGGAAACTCGACCGCCTTTTTAGACAACAACCCGGTAAGATAGCGATCGCCCGATTGAATTGTGAACAAATCTCCCAGGTGAATAGTCTGGACCGTATTTCCTCTTAACAGATTGATTTCGAATGAAGCCGGCTTATTCTGAATCATCGAAGTGGGTTCGATTATGCCACGTAGCATGACCGAATCGAGCAATGCCTTGCCTATAAACCGGTTAAACTGCATGCGCTTGCTGTCAGCCGAGGTATGGGGGTATTTATCCATCCACGCCTTATTAAAACTGGTAATATATTCCGCGTACTTATCAACAAGTGGCTTGCTATAAAGGCGAAACATTAACCTGGTTTCAAGGAGTGCGGATTCACGTTCGTTCTTAAGCTCGGCATCGGTCTTTGAGATTGCAAAGTCAAAAGGTGCAATAAGGTCCTCATTCAACCAGGGCCTGCCTTTCTGGAACTCGTATCTGAACTTACCTTCACGGGGGAAGCTCTGTAAGAGAATCAAGGTAGTTATAAAAAACAAACCGATTCGAAACAAAACAGGATAATGATTCCAGAGCAGAATAAATTTACTTTTCATCCGAAAATAATTTGATAAAATAGGTCGCATGGAACTCGCATGGATAATTTGGGTGGCTGTTTTTGCTATTAAAACATGCTTGTTTCATGTCAACATCATTCGTTAGGCAAGTTAGTTATTTTTCAAATAAAATAAGTTATCAACAGGTAATTGTTCTTAAGTTCTTCCATTTTGTTGATAAGTTTCCTCGATAGGTCTCCTTTTGGGGTGCGCAAATTTCTCTATTTTTGTTGAGAGTTTCCCAATAAATTTTGCAGAGCCCCATCTATCACTTTATTATTGTTATTTTTTAATACCATAGATCGGGCTTTTCAATAAACGATCAGGTTTAATCAGAATAAATATGAATTTCGGTGTATGTTGCCTGAGTGTAGTACCCGTTAGAGCTGATGCTTCTGATAAATCGGAAATGGTCAGCCAATTGCTTTTTGGAGAGACCTTTAGTATTCAGTCATCATCAAAAGGATGGGCAAAAATTGTAATTGACCATGACCATTACGAGGGGTGGATTGATGAAAAACAATATACCCCGCTGAGCAATCAGGAATATGGTCAACTTTTGACCTGGCCAAGATACTTTTCAACCGATTTGATTCATAATATTGATCAAAAAGGCTACCACTCTTTCCCGATATTAAGGGGAAGCATCTTGTATAACTCTACTGGCTCCGAATTTTCGCTTGGTGAAAACACCTTCGTTTTTGATGGACACACTGTTGATGCCGGAATCAAACCTACTGCGGATAATTTTATCATGAACGCGATCCCATTTTTAAACAGTCCGTATACCTGGGGAGGAAGAAATCCTTTCGGAATAGATTGTTCGGGATTTGTACAAATTGTGGCACGTTTATCCGGAATCACGTTACCCCGTGACACTTGGCAGCAGGCGGAAGAAGGGGAACTGATTAATTTAATTCCGGAAGCACATTCGGGAGATCTGGCTTTTTTTGATAATGAGGAAGGACGTATTATCCATGTTGGGATTTTGCTTGATAACGCTCAGATTATTCATGCATCCGGTAAAGTACGGATTGATACCGTTGATCACCAGGGAATTTTCAGAAAAGATATCAAAAAGTACAGTCACCAGTTAAGAGTAATTAAGCGAATTATACCGTGAATTCCAGATACATAAGTCATATGATTGAAAGCCCTGAACGAAAACAAAGCTAGAATCGAATTAAATTAACATTGATTTAATTTCTACTTCATTGACAGTTTATATTAGGCAATTATCTTTGACCTCAAGAAATGAACAATGCAAAAGCACCAACTCAAAATAATTTAAAATAACCAATAACTTAACCCATCAACATCAATCAATCAATTTACTAACCTAAAAATTTATTTATGAAACTAAAGAAATTTACACTTTTATTGGCTTTTATGCTTATGAGTGTAATGTTATTTGCACAGGTTACCACGTCGGGACTCAGTGGTAAAGTTGTGGGAAAAGATAATTTATCGCTTCCAGGAGCAACTGTAGTAGCAATACATGAACCTACCGGTACAAAGTATGTGACCGTGACAAATGCAAATGGACAGTTCTCCTTCCAGGGAATGAAAGCCGGTGGCCCTTACACCGTAAATGTTTCATTTGTTGGATATAGTACTTCCTCTTACAGGGATATTACTCTTGCGCTTGGAGATATTTACAATCTGAGTGTCACACTGAATGAGAGTACAACCAGTATCGCTGAAGTTGTAATCGTAGCCAACAAAACGGCTTTCCGGTCAGTGAGAACAGGTGCAGTATCAAATATAACGGCCACCCAAATGAAATCAATTCCTAGTATCAACCGGACTTTGAGTGATTATACAAAGCTATCACCCTACTCTACCGGATCGGGTTCTTACTTGGGAAAAGATGCCTATACTTCTAATATCACGATTGACGGTGCAAACTTCAACAATAATTTCGGATTATCCAGCACCAATATGCCGGGTGCATCAGGTGAGCCCATCTCAATGGAAGCCATTGATGAGATCCAGGTTTCAGTAGCTCCGTTTGATGTCAGAGAAAGTAACTTCACGGGTGCCGGTGTCAACGCAATCACTAAGAGTGGTACCAACCAATTCAAAGGTTCAGCTTATTATTATTACCGTGATCAGTCTTTCAATGGAAACAAAGGACGTGACTCGATTAATGGCAACGCAAGGAAATATTCGAATGCTCCTATGACTGCAAAATCGTATGGTTTTACATTCGGAGGCCCCATTATTAAAAAC
>JAUZOX010000177.1 GCA_030706265.1 Bacteroidota bacterium
CTTATTAATTCAGTATAATCAATAAATTGAATATCCGGGTGGTGGCTGAATTTCAAGTGAGGGGTTTATTTTTTTACAAATTAAAATCAATGAGAAGCTGTTTCAATCGAATTTATGCTTAATTTTGCAAAATGAATGAAATGAAAGATCAATCATATTTGGTATTTCAAAATTAAGTTGTAATTTTGCAGCCCTAAAATCACGATAATAAAAGAATTGACAATGTACCTGACAACAGAAACTAAAAAAGACATCTTCCAGCAGTTTGGTAAGTCGGATATCGACACAGGTTCTGCCGAAGGGCAGATTGCTTTGTTTACCTTTAGAATTAAACACTTAACCGAGCATCTGAAGATAAACAAGAAAGATCGCGTCACACAGCGTTCGCTTGTACGTCTGGTAGGTAAACGTCGCAGATTATTGGATTATCTGCATCATAAAGAAATTGAGCGCTACAGAGAAGTGATTAAACAATTGGGTCTCAGAAAGTAGTACTTAAAAAGAAATATAGTACAAAAAAAGGCAATTCTATGATTGCCTTTTTTTGTATTAATGGGAATTATAATTTCTCAAAGTATAAATTCTTGATTATCAGTTGTTGAAAATTTTTCTTATTTCATTTTTACATTTGTTATAATAAATCATAAAACTTCTGGTATTTTTATAAAAAATCAACAATAATCATGATAGGTATTACAAAAACATTTGACCTGGGAGATGGCAGAGTTATTACTATAGAAACCGGAAAGCTTGCTAAACAAGCTGATGGATCTGCTGTTGTTAAGATGGGAGATACCATGCTGCTGGCTACTGTAGTTGCCAATAAACAAGCCGGCGAAAATGTCGACTTTCTTCCTCTTACGGTAGAGTACCGTGAAAAATATGCTGCCGCCGGAAAATTTCCAGGTGGATTCTTTAAACGTGAAGCCAGACCATCCGATCATGAAGTTCTGATTGCACGTTTAATTGACCGTGCTTTGCGACCTTTATTTCCTTCAGACTTTCATGCCGAAATTCAGGTTATCATTACATTAATTTCAGCAGATAACGAAATCATGCCGGATGCACTGGCATGCCTGGCAGCATCCGCCGCTATTTCCGTTTCTGATATTCCTTTCAACGGACCTATTTCTGAGGTTCGGGTTGGTCGCGTTGACGGAAAATATATCGTTAATCCTGTTAAATCGGATATAGACAATGCCGATATCGACATCATGATTGGTGCGTCGATGGATAACATCATGATGGTCGAAGGCGAAATGAAGGAAGTTTCGGAAGCCGAAATAATCGAAGCCCTGAAAGTTGCTCATCAAGCTATTCGTATTCAATGCCAGGCACAGGTTGAACTGGCCGGTATGATTGAAAAAGCCAAAGTTAAGCGTACCTATTGTCACGAAACCAATGATGAAGAGCTTCGTAAAGCAGTTAACGAATTCTGCGCGGATAAAATTTGGGCTGTCGCAGCTCGTCCGACATCCAAACAAGAACGTGCCGATGCTTTTGAAGCTATAAAAAATGAATTTAAAGAAACCATACCCGAGGAAGAACGCGCCGGGAAGGAAATTCTGATAAGCCGTTATTTTCACGATGTCGAATGGAACGTGGTTCGTCAGGTTGTTTTAACCAACCGTACTCGTTTGGATGGGCGCCAACTTGATGAAATCCGGCCAATATGGTGCGAGATCGATTATCTGCCACAGGCACACGGATCGGCTATCTTTACACGCGGTGAAACACAATCGCTTGCCACCGTGACACTCGGAACCAAGCTCGACGAGCAGACCATCGATACGCCTATGTTTGAAGGCAAGGTAAACTTTATTCTCCATTATAATTTTCCTCCGTTTGCAACCGGAGAAGTAAAAAGGGTGGGGGGCATCAGCCGCCGGGAAATCGGTCATGGTAATCTCGCAATGAGGGCGCTCAAACCGATGATACCGGGTTCAGACATCAATCCTTATACCATCCGCATCGTTTCTGATATTCTTGAATCAAATGGTTCATCTTCGATGGCAACAGTTTGTGCAGGTACACTTGCGCTGATGGATGCCGGTGTGAAGATGATAAAACCCGTTTCGGGCATAGCCATGGGGATGATCTCAGACAGTGAAACCGGTAAATATGCTATTTTGTCCGATATCCTTGGTGATGAAGACCACCTTGGCGATATGGACTTTAAGGTATGTGGAACCCGTGATGGTATCACCGCCTGCCAGATGGATATCAAGGTTGACGGACTTTCGTTTGAAGTGCTCTCTGAGGCGCTTGAACAAGCTCGTCGCGGCCGTCTGCACATTTTGGGTAAACTGGTTGAAACCATCAGCGAACCGCGTGCAGATTACAAGCCTCACGTACCCAGAATTGTCAAGGTTATAATCCCACGTGAATTTATCGGTGCCGTAATAGGACCCGGCGGAAAAGTTATCCAGGAGATGCAACGCGAAACCAATTCAACGATTGTCATTGAAGAGGTTGGCGATTTTGGCATCATCGATATTGTCTCAAATAATAAAGAATCGGTCGAAGACGTAAAGGAACGTATCAAAAAGATCGTTGCCATACCCGAAATAGGGGAGGTATATCATGGAACGGTCAAGAACATTACTACTTTTGGCGCCTTTGTTGAAATTCTGCCCGGTAAAGATGGATTGCTTCATATTTCTGAAATTGACTGGACACGGGTTAAAGATGTAGAAAGTGTTTTGAAGGTGGGTGATAAGATTGATGTTAAGCTGATCGAAATCGACAGCAAAACAGGAAAGCTTAAACTGTCGCGAAAAGCTTTATTACCTAAACCGGCAACCAACTAGTCATAGAATCAAATTCTCAAAGTTTATATCGTAACCAAAAATTCGACTCTACTTTAGCAGAAATTCATGAGGCAACTAAAGATCTCGAAGCAAGTTACAAACCGTGAGACTGCTTCGCTTGATAAATACTTACAGGAAATAGGAAAAGTCGACCTGATTACCGCGGATGAAGAAGTGGCTCTGGCGCAACGAATCAGGCAGGGAGACAGGGCAGCTTTAGAGAAACTAACAAAAGCTAATCTGCGGTTTGTGGTTTCGGTATCAAAGCAATACCAAAACCAGGGCTTGAGCTTACCGGACCTGATCAATGAAGGAAACCTGGGACTCATAAAGGCGGCAAACCGATTTGACGAAACACGGGGATTTAAATTCATCTCCTATGCCGTTTGGTGGATCAGGCAGTCGATATTACAAGCACTCGCAGAACAGTCCAGAATCGTGCGATTGCCTTTGAATAAAATTGGTGCCATTAATAAGATCAACAAGGCCTATGCCCGTCTGGAACAGGAATATGAACGCGAACCGAATTACGAGGAAATTGCAACCCTGCTTGAAATTTCGGAAAACGAAGTAAAAGATTCGATTCGTAATGCGGGAAGGCATGTTTCGATGGATGCCCCGTTAACGCAGGACGAAGACAACAACATGTATGATGTTCTTCGGTCTGATGATATCCCGACTCCGGAAAGTGGCTTGATTTATGAGTCATTGCGTAAAGAGGTGGAACGGGCTATTTCAACTTTGACGCCAAGGGAATCGGATGTGATTCGTTTTTACTTTGGACTGAATGGCAGTTACCCGATGACACTGGAAGAAATTGGGGAAAAATTTGATCTGACGCGCGAAAGGGTGCGACAGATCAAGGAAAAAGCGATCAGACGATTAAAACATACTTCGCGAAGCAATATCTTACAATCTTATTTAGGATAATCAAAAGGGTCCCGACACACGCCGGGACCTTTTTTTTGTATTTTTGTCCGGTAAAAATTTTTGTTTCATGAAGCGAGCATGTTTGAAAATACATATTGCAATGCAAATCATCCATGTGAGTTTCATTCGACCGATATAATGCAAATTATCAACGTATGAAGCATATGATATCTCCTTCATTGCTTGCCTCAAATTTCATGAGATTGCAGGATGAAGTTGAAATGATTAATAACAGTGAGGCCGATTGGTTTCATGTAGATGTAATGGACGGAAGGTTTGTTCCCAATATCACTTTTGGCCCCCCCGTTGTCAGTTCTCTTAAGAAATTCGCACAGAAACCATTGGATGTTCATTTAATGATTGTTGAACCCGAAAAGTATTTTGAGGATTTTAAAAATGCCGGTGCCGATATTCTGACCATTCATTATGAGGCCTGTAACCACCTGAATAGAAATATCCAGGTGATACATAAACTCGGCATGAAAGCCGGTATTGCATTAAATCCGCATACCCCCGTGAGCCTGCTCGAAGAAATGATAACGGAAACGGATATGATCCTGATCATGAGTGTGAACCCTGGTTTCGGCGGTCAGTCTTTTATTCCCGGCTCCTTATCTAAGATTGAACGATTGCGGAACATGATCGAAAAAGCGGGAACCGAAACCTTGATCGAGGTAGATGGTGGCGTCGACATTACAAATGCCCGGGCACTGTTTGATGCCGGCGTCAATGTCCTGGTTGCCGGAAGTGCCGTGTTTAAAGCGCCAAATCCGACGCAAATGATATCATCACTGAGAAATGCATAATTGTTAATTCGATTTTTCTTTCCTTAGCAGGGAAGATTGGTATTTTAATCAATGCTGAAATGAATGGAGAATTAGAAAAATTAAATCCGGAAAGGCTTTACCACTTTTTTGCCCAGATTTGTAAAGTTCCTCGTCCGTCGAAAAAGGAAGCCGGAATGGTCGCGTATTTGTTGGATTTTGCAAGGCAACGAAGCCTCTATGCTGCGCGCGATGAAGTTGGAAACGTATTGATCAGAAAACCGGCATGCAAAGGATACGAAAATCTTGAGACGGTCGTTTTGCAAAGCCATATGGATATGGTGTGTGAAAAAAATTCCGCCATACAACATGATTTTGACCATGATCCAATCATTCCTTATGTGGAAGGTGAATGGATAAAGGCAAAAGGAACGACACTTGGGGCTGATGATGGAATTGGAATTGCTGCCCAGTTGGCAATCCTCGATGCACATGATGTTTCGCACGGTCCGATAGAATGTTTGTTTACAACCGATGAGGAGACTGGTTTGACAGGTGCTTTTGGTCTGAAAGCCGGTTTTCTGGAAGGAAAAATCTTGTTGAACCTTGATTCGGAAGACGAGGGGCAGATTTTTATAGGTTGCGCAGGGGGAAAAGATACCGTGGCTCATCTTTCTTACCGGCGCGAAGATACTCCAGATGGGGCCGCAGCAGTTAAATTATCGGTAGGCGGGCTTAAAGGAGGCCATTCAGGAGACGACATCAACAAAGGCCTGGGCAATGCCGTAAAAATACTCAATAGATTGCTGTGGCAAGTCGCAAGACGATTTAGCGGGCAATTATCCGATATCCATGCAGGCAATCTTCGCAATGCAATAGCCCGTGAAGGATGGGCCGTAATTACCGTTCCTGAACAAAATACTGCTGCTTTACTTGAATTTGTCGATGCTTTTCAATCGATCATGAAGGATGAGCTTCATGTGACGGATTCGGGAGTAGTGGTTACGGCGGAACGGGTTGAAGTACCAACCGGTGTCGTGGCAAACTCCGATTTCATAAAACTGTTAAATGTGTTGTATGCCTGCCCACACGGAATGACGGCAATGTCGCAGGATATTGCAAATTTTGTTGAGACGTCGACCAACCTGGCTTCGGTAAAAATGATGCCCGATTATTTTGAAATTACGACAAGCCAGCGCAGTTCGGTGGAATCTGCAAAACAAAATATTGTGGACATGGTGGAAAGTGTCTTTTTGCTTGCAGGTGCAAGTGTGACCCATTCGAATGGATATCCCGGTTGGGCCCCCAATCCGGCTTCTCCGATCCTGAATATTGCGGTAAAGTCATACCGTGAACTGTTTGATTCGGATCCGGAAGTATTGGCTATCCACGCCGGCTTGGAATGTGGGCTGATTGGAGAGACCTATCCGGGGATGGATATGATTTCGTTTGGCCCCACCATTAAAGGTGCCCATTCTCCTGATGAAAGGTTGCATATTCCGTCGGTTAACAAGTTTTGGAATTTAACCCTGGAGTTGCTCAAACGAATTCCTTCGAAATAATCGTGTGAACAGTTTTCGGTTCCGCGATCAATTTTCGTGTGTATATTGACCAAATAAAAAGGC
>JAUZOX010000178.1 GCA_030706265.1 Bacteroidota bacterium
GATCTTTATTTTTCGGAACTAAGGCCCCCCGTATTTACTACCCTTGGTCTTGACGGGCCATTGCTGAAACAAAGTACCGTCCTACTGAAGGCCTGTGAAACGGATTGGCTTTTATGGAATAAGCAACCCGAATATGCCAAAACAGCCATGGTAATCCGTTCGGAAAGAGAAGCCAAACAATCCGGAGCCGTACTCATCAAAAAACAGATGGGGTCCGGAAGATTGCTTGTGACGACCCTGCCTTCGGCACCACGCCTCGCCAAAGCCGAAAAGGCAGTACGCACCATCCTCACCAACATAGGCATTCCGTTGGGGATGGGCAGTGACTCCGGTAAGCCTTTGTTAAAGAGCGGCGGGATTGTCCGCACGCTCCTGTGTGGCAGCTTCCCGATCGATTCTTTACGTGACGGGGCCAATCGTAATTTTGTCGATCCTGCCTCCGGAGAAACGATAAGAGCAGGTGCCACGGTCGATGGTAAACCCTGGTCCATGGTTTATGCAGAAAGTGGATTGATCGACTTTACGAAAGAAAAGATAAACGGCCCTCAAAACAATGCGGTGGCCTATTTAAGTTTTTGGGTGTCCAGTCCCAGGGATCTGTCCGATCTTCTGATCGAGCCCAACATCCCCATAGTGAACATGGAAGTAGCCGCCGACGATGCGGTTCAGGTTTGGTTGAATGGGAAATTAATTGTCAGCAACATCCGTATCGGAAATATAGATGGAGGAAAGGCAAAATCAGAAGCCTTAAAATTGCACCAGGGGTGGAATCATTTTCTCATTAAGGTCATCCAGATTGGAGGTGAATGGAAATTTACAGGCCGTTTAACCTGCAACCAACCCGATTTCCTTTCTGAAATGGAATCGGCCCTGTCCAAGCCCTAAAGCTTAAAACCGGTTTGTAGAAGGTGCGACTAATTATTTGATTTTACATGCTCATTTCAAAAGTGTACATTCAATTCTGATTACAATTTGAAAGCGACTCATGCTCGAACGTAGTTATATAAGAGGCTGTCCTAAAAGCCAGTGACACACTCTGGGTTATTTTGAACCTGAGATGTAAATTGCCGTAATATAAAAAATCAAACTAACAGTAGTTGGATTTCTTATGGTGATTCCGCTGACACAAAACCCGAACCTTCTTATGGAAGATTTAAAACGCTGAAGTGAAGGTGTTCAGCATGATGGTTTTTAAAATGTTGTTTATTTTATACATTTTAGTTATTTTTGTAGATAATAAGCAACAAATCATGCAGCCAAAGAAGCAAACCGTGCTCCCAAAGTTTCAAAAAATATTTGAACAGATGGGCGAAAATATTAAGTTGGCCAGAAAACGGCGGAACCTGACGACCATACAAGTGGCAGAGCGGGCAGGGATAGATCGTTCCACACTATACCACATTGAAAAAGGAAATCCCAGCGTGTCTATGGGTGCTTATTTTAATGTACTTAGAGTATTAGGGTTGCAGGATGATTTTTTGAAGTTGGCAGCCGATGATGAATTTGGAAGAAAATTGCAGGATTTGAAATTGATGGGTAAATAAATCATGGCAGGCAAAACCGATATATGGGTTTATGCAGATTGGAAAAGTATGATCTCACCAAAATGTATAGGAATATTGTCAGCTCAACAGGCAAAAGGAAGAAAAGCATTTAGTTTTTCTTATGATGCAGACTGGATCAACTCCCAGGAACAATTGCTGCTTGATCCTGATATTGCCTGGTATAGTGGGCAGCAATATCCTAATGGAAAGGAAAACTTTGGTGTCTTTCTGGATTCTATGCCTGACACGTGGGGCAGAACACTAATGAAACGGCGGGCGGCATTAAATGCAAAAGAACAGGGTAAGCCAACACCCGTATTGTATGATATTGATTTTCTTTTAGGTGTTCATGATTTAAGTCGAATGGGTGCTTTACGGTTTAAAAGAGAACCCGATGGCGATTTTCTGGACAACGACCCTGTTTCGCCTACTCCACCTTGGGCTAGTATCCGGGAACTACAGCATGCGGCAAAACTGATTGAATCCAATGAAGATACTGTTGAAGTGAGAAAATGGCTTGCCATGCTGATGGCTCCGGGTTCTTCTCTCGGAGGAACCAGGCCGAAAGCTAACATACTGGACGAACATGGTCATCCCTGGATAGCCAAATTTCCATCCAGAAACGATACCATAGACAAAGGAGCCTGGGAATATCTGGCTTATCGTCTTGCTGTTGGTGCCGGCATCGATATGGCTGAATCCCGGATAGAACATATTGCCGGTCCATATCATACTTTTTTCACCAAAAGATTTGATAGGGAAAAACAAGACCGAATTCATTTTGCTTCAGCTATGACTATGACTGGCAAAAATGAAGAACTCATCCGAGACATGACACCTTCTTATCTGGATATCGTAGAATTTATCCAGTTTTCCGGAACAAAGATAGAAGCGGATTTACATCAGTTATGGAGAAGAATGGTTTTCAATATACTAATTTCCAATACTGACGATCATTTAAGAAACCATGGGTTCGTCCTTACATCCGAGGGTTGGCGTTTATCTCCCGCTTTTGATATCAATCCTTCAATCGACAAAGTTGGATTGGAATTAAACATTGATATGGATAGCAATTCGCCGGATATTGACCTTGCAAAGAGTGTTGGGGTTTATTTCCGGTTAGGGAAAAAAGAAATGGACCATATCCTGGCAGAAATACAATCTGTGGTAATGGGTTGGCAGAAAATAGCAACCGAGATAGGAATATCTCGAAATGAGCAAACGCTAATGGCTACTGCTTTTAGAGTTTAGTGGATTATTGTTTCAACAAACAAATGGAAAATCTTCAAACAAAAATATCCTTATTCAGGTCCCTTTTCAAAGGGCGTGAAGATGTTTTTGCAACCCGGTGGGAGAAAGACACAAAAAGCGGCTATACGCCTGCTTACTTTTTCGACCCTTACCGTTTTCGTGCCCATAAAATGAAAGGCGGTACATTTCAAAATTATCCTGACAAATCCTATCTCCAACTGACCGATGATCAGATTGCCAAACATTTAAGTGGCGAACAGTTCATTGGTTTGTATCCACTTCTTACAGATAATACCTCATGGTTTATTGCTGCCGACTTTGATGAGGGTGATTGGATGACATCCGGTAAAAAGTTTATTCATGCTTGCAATGATGTTTCCTTACCTGCTTATTTTGAACGTTCGCGTTCTGGTAATGGTGGGCATATTTGGATATTTTTTGATAAGCCATTTTCTGCTTTTAAAACCAGAAGAGTAATCTTATCATTGTTAACTTCATCGGGTATTGTATCAGCATTTGATCAGAATACAAGCTTTGACAGGTTATTTCCAAATCAAGACTATCTTTCAGGAAAAGGATTGGGAAACCTCATCGCACTGCCATTAAATGGTATTTCACTTCAGCAAGGCAACAGTTGTTTTATCGACCCGCTAACTTTACACCCTTATACTGACCAATGGCAATTTCTTCGGCAGATAGAACGGGTTACAACAGTCCATCTAGAAGAATTGTTTTCCAAGCTATCGAATGATCCACAACCTGAAAATGATAAGGACATACTAAACATTACACTAAAGAATATAATTGAACTGAACAGAAATGCCATTGATCCGGTATTATTCCATTTTGTTAAAGAGGAACTGAATTTGCTGAACACAGAATTTATCATCAAAAAGAATAGCGGCAGGAATACTGTCGGCACAGACCGGTATTTCCGCTTCATTGAAGAACCGGGTAATAAAATCCTCTTGCCTAAAGGATTCATTGGAAAGCTAATCCGCTTTTGCCGGGAAAATTCGATAGCATATAATTTTATAGACCAACGGAAATTGAATGGTCCGGTTCCCTTTTCATTTCAGGCAACTCTGCGTCCATATCAACAGGAAAAGATGGCAGCTATCAATAAAAAAGACATGGGCGTTATTGTGGCGCCACCGGGTTCCGGGAAAACGGTAATGGCATTGAAAATTGTGGCCGAAAAACAGCAGCCAGCATTGATCATTGTTCACAGGAAACAACTTGCCATGCAATGGATGGAACGAATTGAAGCTTTTTTAGGCATTGTACAAAAGGATATTGGCCACATTGGACAGGGAAAAACCAGGATCGGAAAACAGATCACCGTAGCCACGATACAAAGCCTTGCCAAAGCTGATTTACAAAATCTCACAGATATATTCGGGCTTATCATTGTGGATGAATGCCATCACATTCCTGCAGAGACATTCCGCAATACCATTGGCAAATTCAATTCCCGTTATCTTTATGGATTAACCGCAACACCTTTTAGAAAATACAATGATGGCAGGCTGATCTTTATACACCTGGGTGAGGTGATTGCAGAAATCCGGACCAATGAGCTCTCAGCTTCAAATCGCCCCGACATTATTATCCGGAATACACAACTGGAGGTTCCCTTCAACGCAAAAACTGACCGGTTTGAAACTTTATCTAAAATACTGGTACATGATTCAGAAAGAAACAAGCTTATATTACGGGATGTATTCATTGAATTGAATAAAGGGAAGAAGGTTGTAATCTTAACCGAAAGAAAAGAGCATATTGATACCTTACAACAATATCTTAAACAGTCGTTTGAAACGATAACGCTCAGTGGTGATGATTCGGAAAGCAGCAGGAATACAAAATGGAAATTATTGAAGGCTGGCAACTACCAGGCATTGATCACCACTGGCCAATTTTTTGGAGAAGGATCTGATCTGCAAAATACGCAGTGCTTGTTCCTGGTGTACCCATTCTCTTTTGAGGGCAAGCTGATCCAATATATGGGCAGGGTGCAACGTTCTGAAATCAGTCCAACTATTTATGATTACAGGGATATTAAAATAGATTACCTGAATCATATGTTTCTTAAAAGGAATGTTTATTACCGAAAACTTGAAAAGCAAAGGACCCTATTTGATCTACCAGGCGAAGAAAACATTGACCAACCGAAGCCATTATACGAAGAAATAACCATAGAAAGAACCGTTAAGGTTAAAATAGAAGACCTGGAATTTCTCTATGGCAGTTTTCAGTTCCGATATAGAATACCGGAATATCCTGAAGAATTGATCTTCGATATTGAAAACCTGAATATCCGTCCTGAATTTGAGGTACTGAAACCTTACTTTGAGAAATTCTTTAAATCGAAAACAGTAGCTGTCTTTATAACGGCAATTATCAATAAACAGAAAACTGTCACTGCTTTGTCTGCAAGCTCATCAGATCTTGAAAAGATGAACAGGGAGGTTGTAGAAAGTGTACGGTTTCGTTTTGTGGAAAAGAACTTTTTGGGAAAAAGCTTCCCAATAGAACAAAAAGGTTTATATAAAGATCCAGGTATCGGAGTTGGAAACAACATCTATGAATCAGGAGAAGAATTGCTTTCGGATGTTTTGAGCAAAGGCAATTACAGGCATCAAAGGCAGTTACATTATCTGGCAGAACAGCATGAAGGCAATATATTAAAGATCCGGTTTGTTTTACGCCCTTTTGCTTTTGTTTTCTTACTTACAGGCAACGAGCAATATCATATTGTCATGGAAACTTTGGATACAGAAGAAGCCACCTACCTCTGGCACTTCCCCCAAAATATCAATGTTTTAAAACAAGGGATCTTCGAAATAGACTCACAGCTTACCAAAATCCGTAATGAAGGTAGGCAAGTATTCCTTGAAACAAAGCCAATCAACTTTAGCAGAATATTACATGATTATTCCGATGAACGTAAAGGCTTTGTTTTATGGAAAGATGCATTGGAGGAAATGCTTGTTTAGATGGAAACCCGGTGGTACTCGAATCTCAAATTTCAATGTATATCAATGAAGTGATCCTTAATCCTCTTTCATTAAAAGTTTTTTATTGGATTTATCAAAAAAAAGAAGCCTTCAAAATCAGGTGATTTGAAGACTTCTTTATATTTCTGGTGACCTTACCAGGAATCGAACCTGGATTTAAAGTTTAGGAAACTTCCGTTCTATCCGTTGAACTATAAGGCCGGCCTATTGCTTGATCCAAGGCTTCAACCGATTGTTAAAGCCCTGCAAAAGTAGCATTTTTTGGTTAA
>JAUZOX010000179.1 GCA_030706265.1 Bacteroidota bacterium
CCATACGACCTATTTATTAAAATTATAATCGTATGAAAAAGGTATCATTAGTAATTTGCGCACTGCTTGTTTGTGCTTCAATCGTCAGAGCAACCGCACAAAAAAATGTAACAACTACCCGGCAGGTTGCAGATTTCAATGCCGTTTCCATCAGTGGTGGCATTGATCTTTATATTGCACAAGGATCGGTTCAAAGTGTAAGAGTCGAAGCTGCCGATGACATTCAAAAGAACATCATCACTGAAGTCCGCAACGGAACACTCGAGATTTATTACAGTTCAGATCTCAGATTCAAATGGAACAAAAAGATGAGCGCGCATGTTACGGTTCCCTCTCTTACCGGGTTAAATGCCAGTGGTGGTTCGGATGTTTACAGCCAGGGTGCCTGGAAAATCAATAATCTTAAATTGGTGGCTACGGGTGGCAGCGATGTAAAATTCGAGGTCTATGGAACGATGCTTGATTGTGTTACAACAGGAGGCTCTGATTTGACCTTAAAGGGTAAGGTATCCGTCTTAAAAGTCGATGCTTCCGGAGGCAGTGACATGGATTCCAATGAATTACAAGCCGATAAAGTCAACGTAACTGCTTCTGGCGGTTCAGACCTTACTTTGAGAGTCAGCACCGAACTGGTCGCTAATGCAAATGGTGGTAGTGACATTTATTACAGAGGAAATCCGACCAGGATATCAAAAAGCAGTTCGGGAGGCAGTGACATAGTAAGGAAAGACTGAAAGGATTCAGTTCGCTCTATCGTTTTATGCTCTGAGCAAGCTCAACGAAATCAGATACACTCAGCTGCTCAGCCCGTTTATCAAGAAAAGGATGGCTAAAACTTTCCGGGCAGAGACTGCGGATGGCATTTCGCAAAGTCTTGCGACGTTGATTAAAAGCAGTTTTTACGAGGTTGAAGAAAAAACGTTCATCACACTCCAAATGATCGGTAGTATTCCGTGTAAGACGAATGACTGCCGATTTTACTTTTGGCGGAGGCAAAAAAACCTGTTCATTTACGGTAAAAAGATAATCAATGTGATACCAGGCCTGGAGTAGCACACTCAATATCCCGTATGTTTTGCTGCCGGGAGAAGCCGCAATACGTTCGGCAACTTCCTTCTGAACCATTCCCACTACTTCATCCACCTTATCTCTATTTTCAAGGACTTTGAAAAATATCTGGCTTGAAATATTATATGGAAAGTTCCCGATGATCGCAATCTTACCGGGGAATAGCACATTCAGATCCAGCTTAAGAAAGTCACCCGAAATAATAGGTAATTCCGGAAAATGAACAGTCAGATAAGCTACACTTTCTTTATCTATTTCAGCAACCCGGAAATCCCTGAACGCACGCAATATCAGGTTTTTGGTCAGGACGCCCATACCGGGCCCCACCTCGAGTACATTTTGTACATCGGGGCCCAGACTATCTACTATTTTGCGAGCGATGTTTTCATCTTTCAAAAAATGTTGCCCGAGATGTTTTTTGGGTCTGACCGAATCCATAAGATAAAAAAGTCCCTCTCCTGGTTAGGAGAGGGATTATATTAGAAAGTGAATGAATTAATCGATGATATCGAAGCCGGTAAAGGGCTTAAGCGCGTCAGGAATCAAGATACCCTGGGGTGTCTGGTTATTTTCGAGTAAAGCTGCCACAACACGTGGAAGAGCCAAAGCGGAGCCATTCAATGTATGAGCAAATTTCATTTTCCCGTCATCATCCTTAAACCTGAGTTTCATGCGGTTTGCCTGAAAGGTTTCAAAATTGGAAACAGAGCTGACTTCCAACCATTTTTTCTGAGCGGCACTGAACACTTCAAAATCATAAGTAAGTGCGGAAGTAAAGCTCATATCACCTCCACAAAGCCGCAAAATTCTAAACGGCAATTCAAGCTTACGAAGAAGTCCTGCAACATGTTCAACCATCTGTTCAAGTGTTTCATATGACTTATCCGGATGCTGAATCTGAACGATTTCCACCTTATCAAACTGGTGCAAACGGTTTAAACCGCGAACATCTTTGCCATAAGAACCGGCTTCACGACGGAAGCAGTTTGAATAAGCCACGTTCTTAATTGGAAAGTCGGTTGCCTTTACAATCAGGTCGCGATATATATTTGTGACCGGAACTTCCGCAGTCGGGATAAGGTATAAATTGTCGATTGTGGCATGGTACATCTGTCCTTCCTTATCGGGCAACTGTCCCGTACCATAGCCCGATGCCTCATTGACCATTAGTGGGGGCTGTATTTCTTCATAGCCGGCTTTCACTCCTTCGGTTAAAAAGAAGTTGATTAAAGCACGTTGTAACCTGGCACCTTTTCCCCGGTATACCGGAAATCCGGCACCCGTTATTTTAACACCCAATTCAAAGTCAACAATTTTATACTTGGTGGCTAAATCCCAGTGCGGAATTGCATCAGCAGATAAATCAGGGATTTTCCCCTCCTGACGAACCACCTCATTGTCTTCTGCCGCTTTACCCTTGGGAACAGATGAATGCGGCATGTTAGGCAGTAAAACCAGGAGATTTTGCAAGTCAATTTCAATCTGTGCCAAATCATCCCCACAGTTTTTTGACTGTTGCTTTAACAAGGCAGTCTTCTCTTTCAGGGCATTTGCCTCGTCGGTCTTTCCAATTTTATAGAGTTTCCCAATTTCTTTGGCAATCTGATTTGATTGGGAAAGGGTATCATCAAGCGTCTTCTGTGTTTCTCTCCTTTTCGCATCCAATGCGATGATTTGTTGCACGAGAGCAGCAGCATCAAAATTTTTAACCGACAGCCGTTCGACCACAACATCGGGGTTTTCACGAATAAAACTAAGTTCTAACATTTGAAAGTTTTTTACGCAAACAAAGATAAGGTGATAATGTTAAAAGTCAAAGGTTAATAAAGCAAAAGCTCCCGGATGACCGGGAGCCTTAACCTAAAATACTATTTTGGAGTAGTTTTATTGTTCTGCAGGAAAAGGAACAACGCTCACGTAAGATTTGTCATCCCGTGTTTTCTTAAATGCAACGGTACCGTTGACTAAAGCAAACAAAGTATGATCTTTTCCCATGCCAACATTTTGACCTGGATTGTGGACAGTACCTCTCTGACGAATAATAATGTTACCGGCCTTTGCCAGTTGACCACCATAAATTTTAACACCTAAGCGTTTACTTTCTGATTCGCGGCCGTTCTGCGTACTACCCGCACCTTTTTTATGTGCCATTTGTCCGGAGATTTAAAGATTAATAATTACTTAACCGTGATTTCTTCAATTTTCAATTTTGTCAGGTACTGACGGTGTCCGTTACTTTTCTGGTAACCTTTTCTACGTTTTTTCTTAAAAACGAGTACCTTATCGCCTCTCAACTGGGAGAGGATCGTGGCTGAAATCTCAGCGCCATCAACAACAGGAAGACCAACACTTACATTGCCTTCGTTTTCAACAAGGAGGACCTTGTCAAAAGCAACGCTAGCGCCTTCTTCACCTTCAATGCGGTGAACAAAGATCTCCTGTCCGTTTTGGACTTTAAATTGCTGGCCAGCTATCTCTACTACTGCGTACATTGTGTGTAATTTATTGTGAATTTTCTTTTAAATTCGGGAGTGCAAAATTAAGAATATTTTGACAACTTTGACACATTATCAATTTATTTTTCATTTATTTATGGAGATTCCAAATTGCATATCCCTGATTCCAATGTTTACGGGTTAATGCATTTCTGTATGATGAGAACAATACAAGGCCATATATTCTTCTTTTGCAAAGAAAACCATCAGTCATGTTGCAATACCATAAGGGAAGTTTTCTGACAAAACCGTATCTTTGCACCTCGAAATGCATAATTCAGAATGATAGCTGTTAACAACCTTTCTATTCACTTTACAGGAGATTACCTTTTCGATTCGGTTTCATTCCTCATCAACGATCGGGACCGGATTGGACTCGTAGGTAAAAACGGCGCCGGTAAATCTACTTTGCTCAAGATTATTTCAGGCCAGCTCGAACCCGAGAGTGGGACTGTCACCAGCCCATCGGGCAACACTCTTGGTTATCTTCCACAAGAGATGATTATCCGCACTCCACGCACGGTAAAGGAAGAGGCATTACTTGCATTCAGCGAAGTGCTGAATCTGGAAAAACAAATCGCCAAAATAACAATCCAGCTTTCCGAACGGGAAGATTATCATTCCAAAGAATATGCCAAACTGATCGAACAGCTCAACGATGCCAATGAACGCCATCACATGCTGGGTGGCAACACCAAAGATGCCGATACTGAAAAGATCCTGCTTGGACTTGGGTTTGAGCACAAGGACTTTACCCGTAAGGTAAGCGAATTCAGCGGAGGCTGGCAGATGCGTATTGAACTGGCAAAGATCTTATTGAGGCGGCCTGATGTAATTCTGCTGGATGAGCCGACCAATCACCTGGATATCGAATCGATCCAATGGCTTGAAGATTTTCTGAAAAGTTATCCCGGTTCCGTCATGCTGGTTTCGCATGACAGGGCCTTCCTGGATAACGTTACAACCCGGACGGTAGAAATTTCACTGGGAAAGATTTATGACTTCAAATGCAGTTATTCAGAATATGTTGAACAACGTGCATCTATCCGCGAAACCCAGATGGCCGCTTATGCCAATCAGCAAAAAGAAATTGCCGAAATGGAGCGTTTCATAGAAAGATTTCGTTACAAGGCAACAAAGGCAAAACAAGCCCAGAGCAGGATAAAATTGCTCGAAAAGATGGATCGGGTTGAGGTTGATGGCATGGATACCGCGCATATTCAATTCAGATTTCCACCTGCCCCCCACTCGGGTAAGATCTCATTTGAGGCAACGAATCTCTCGAAGTCTTATGGCGAGAAAGTAGTGCTGACCGATTTAAACTTCGCCATTGAAAAAGGTGAATTTATTGCGTTTGTAGGCCGAAATGGTGAAGGGAAATCCACGTTGGCCCGCATTATTGTAGGCGACCTGGACCATACCGGAATTGCACGCCTGGGGCATAACGTTAAAATTGGGTACTATGCTCAAAATCAGGCAATGATGCTGGATCCAGAGAAGACAGTATTCCAGACAATTGATGATGTCGCCACCGGAGATATGCGTCCGCGTGTCAGGAACCTGCTGGGACAGTTTTTATTTGGCGGCGAGACCATAGATAAAAAGGTAAAAGTATTGTCCGGAGGTGAGAAATCAAGGCTTGCTTTAGCTAAACTCCTTCTCGAACCCGTTAACCTGCTTGTACTTGACGAACCGACCAATCACCTTGATATGCAAAGCAAAGATATTCTCAAGAGTGCATTGCTTCAGTATGATGGAACCTTGCTTGTCGTTTCTCACGACCGCGACTTCCTGCAGGGGCTGACCGACAAAGTTTTTGAGTTTAAAAACCATCAGATAAAGGAATATATTGGAGATGTTTACAATTTTCTCGAAACACGCAAACTCGAATCTCTAAAACAGCTGGAATTAAAAGGTACAGCCGCCAGGCAAACGGAAGACACAGTATCATCGGGTAAGCTTGACTATGAAAGAAGAAAACAAATCGAGAAAGAAGCGCGTAAGGTTAAGAACCAGATTGAGAAACAGGAAAATCTGATTGACGATTTAGAACAAAAAATTGCCGACATCGATGCTATTCTGTCTAATCCCGGTAATCATAATCAAAAGGTAAATTCAGGAGAACTCTTTAAAGAATACGAAGAGCTCAAACTCCAACTGGAAAAGGCAATGCATTCCTGGGAAATGCTACACGGTGAACTTGAAGAGGTCCAGAATCAGATTTAAAGCCTTCAACAGCTTAAGTTAACGCTCTTTAAATCTCACCTTACTTTTTAAAGGTTCCTCACATTCAGCATCAAAGCAAAATCACGAATAACCGATTTCCTTTCCTCCGAAACACTGATCGCCTCTAAGTCTGCCATTGCCTTATCGCAATATTCCTGCATCAGAGCTTCGGCATCTTCCTTAATTTTCAACTTATCATACAGTTTTGTTATTTCGCAGACCTTTTCGTCGTCATCGAACTTCTTTCCTGAATAATACTGCAGCAAAACCTC